>JANZZB010000178.1 GCA_026419635.1 Clostridiales bacterium
CCCTTAGAGGAGTATTCGGTCAAGCGTTATGTTGAGGACGCTTCAAGATGTATTGAAGATATAAAAAAAAGGGGACGAATACCCATCCTTTGCGGCGGAACGGGGCTGTATATTGATTCTTTGTTAAAAGGGAGAAGTTTTGCGGCAAGTGCAGAAGATGCCACGCTTCGCAATGAACTGAAACGAAGAGCGGAAGAAGAGGGTGGTGCCGTTTTGCTTTCGGAGCTTCAACTTTTTGATCCCCAAAGCGCCGCGCGATTGCACGAAAACGACATAAAACGTATTATCCGTGCTATTGAAGTTTATAAATTGTCGGGAAAGACAATGAGTGAACATAATGAAATTTCGAAAAAACAACCCCCAAGATACCGTTCGTTAAAATTAGGGCTGAAGTTTGCAAACCGGCAGGAGCTTTACGATCGAATCGATTTAAGAGTTGACCAGATGGTGAAAAAAGGGCTGATTGACGAGGCTAGGAAGCTTTACAAAGAGGGAAAGTTAACGGGAACGGCATTACAGGCTATCGGGTATAAAGAACTGATACGCCTTTTTCGAAACGAATGCTCCGAAGAAGAAGCTGTTTCGGATATAAAGAGGGAATCGAGACGTTACGCAAAACGACAAATGACGTGGTTTTCCCGCGACGAAGAAATTCACTGGGTAATTCTGTCAAAAATGGACTCTTTCGAGAATTTATTCCTAAATTCGATGGAATACGTAAAAGCGTCCGGTATAAAATGACTCAGAGGCTGCGCAAAAAGATAAAGTGCGCGCTAAAGAGGAGGACAGGATATGCAGTCAAAAATCAATCTGCAGGAAGTGCTATTAAATCAAACGCGAAAAGATAAAACACAGGTTACAATTTTTCTTGCGAATGGATTTCAGCTTAAGGGTTATATTAAGGGGTTTGACAGTTTTACCGTTGTGATCGAGAGTGAAGGCCGTCAGCAAATGATTTATAAACACGCCATTTCGACCATTATCCCCGCACGTCCGGTGGATTTTCAAAACGCGGGTGATTTTGGCGAGGAGGATAAACCGTAAAAAGGAAAAGAGTTATGAAAAAAAGATCACTGTTTTCAAAATCTACTTTTATCATCATATTTGCCCTTTTGTTACTGTATTTTGGGCACCAGCTTTTCATGATCTTAAACAACCCATTGAAAACGGTGAACGCACTTTACATAACGGTAGATGACGCAATACCTGCAGATGGCTATTTTGTTCGGGATGAACAGGTAATCGAGGGTGATTCAGGAACGGTTCAGTTTACTGTAAACCCAGGCGAAAAAATAGCAAAAGGTGCGGAAATTGCTGAAGTATTCAATGACGAAAAAGCGGCTTCTCTTAAACGGCAAATAGCAGATCTCGATGAACAGATTAAAAGCATTGAAAACGCCAGGGATCAAAGTATTGACAAGGCCAACGCGGGAAAAATAGATAATCTGATTACGATGCAGGTGCAGGATTTGTCCCAAACAATGGAAAACGGAATGGTGGGACAGGCTTACGACCAGGTCAAAGATTTAAAGTCACTTGTAATCGAGCGGACAATGGCCGAACAGGGAGGCGTATTTGATGAAAGTGCCTTATCGGAGCTTAAGGTAAAAAGTGACGAATTAAAGCAGCAGCTTGACGGACGAATGAAAAGTATCAGAACAAATTTATCCGGTTATTTTTCAAGGACGGTAGACGGATACGAGTCGATTCTGACACCGGACAAGCTTGACGAAATGACAGTAAAATCAGTAAAGAATTTAAGCAGTGTTACAAAAGAAGCAAATAATACGAACGCCCTGGGAAAAGTAATGGGGGGCTTTTCGTGGTATTTTGCATCGGTCGTTGATGAAAAATCGGCAGACACATTGAAAGTCGGAAGAGTGATTTCTCTCCGGTTTTCACAAGGACCTTCCTATGATGTTCCGGCTGTTGTTTATAACATTAAAAAAGACAATCAAGGCAAAGCGCTTATTATGTTTAAAAGCGATACAATCGATGACGAACTTGTATCCATGCGTCATCAGCAGGTCGATATTATTAAAAGGACGTACAAAGGGATCAAGGTTCCTAAAGAGGCCATTCGAATTGAAGACGGAAAAGAAGGCGTATTTGTTGTTTTCGGCACGCAGGCTGTCTTTAAAAAAGTAGATATCATGTTTGAAACAGAAAGCTTTTATATAGTAAGGGCAGACGGAACAGATGAAAAGAACCTTTTTATTTATGATAAAATCATCGTAAATGCAAAAGGACTCGAAGACAAGAAGGTTATTAAATGAGATTCGACGAACATACGGAAACACTTATTTCAGAGAGACTGAACCAAATTAAGGATCGGATCGGTGAAGCTGCGGCTTCATCCGGTCGTGACCCTTCAGAGATTATTCTGATAGCCGCGACAAAAACACAAAATGACGATGTCATTAAAACAGCTCTTAATACGGGTAAAATTAACGCAGCCGGTGAAAATCGGGTTCAGGAATTTCAGAATCATTTGGAGACTGGTGCTTATCTAAATTACCCGGTTCATTTTATTGGCCACCTTCAAACAAATAAACTAAAATTTGTTGTGGGTAAAGTCGCTTTGATCCATTCCGTCGATTCCATTCACCTTGCAAAAGAAATCGCAAAACAAGCATCCAAAATGTCAATTACACAAGATGTTTTACTAGAAATCAACACGGCCAGAGAAGATAGCAAATTTGGTTTTTTGCTGGAAGAACTTCCGCAAGTGATATCCGAGATTGCTATACTAAAGAATATTCGTATCCGTGGCATCATGGCAATTCCCCCGAAACAAGAAGAAAGTGGCCAAAACATACCTTATTTCGAAAGATTGAGACAAGTGTTTATTGACATAAAGACGAAAAAATATGATAATGTCTGTATGGATTATTTGTCCATGGGCATGAGTGACGATTATTTTGATGCAATTATTTGCGGTTCAAATATGGTGAGACTCGGCACAGCTCTATTTGGAAAAAGAGAGGCTTAAGGAGGTACGTTAATATGGGATTTATGGATGATTTTAAACGTTGGGCTAAAGGCGAGGACGAGGATGATGATGATTTTGAAGAATTTGTACCGCGCCATAGAGAATTAAAAGACAACGACTTTCAGCCGACGGCTGTCTCTTATACACATCTGACGC
>JANZZB010000179.1 GCA_026419635.1 Clostridiales bacterium
GTTGTATACAGCGACGAGGTTATTTCCCGGTTTGCTAACTTAAAACCTGCCGCTCCCGACTTTACGATTGTTTGGGATAACGCGTATTGTGTACATGAATTCGAGGGAGATTTTGTACCGTTTAAGAACATTCTGGAAGAATGCGCTAAAGCAGGAAATCCGGACATGGTATATGAATTTGCATCTACTTCAAAAATTACCTTCCCGGGTGCCGGTGTTTCCGTTATGGCAACAAGCGAAAAGAATCTTGCCTATTTGAAAAAGCTTCTCGGCGTACAGCTGATCAGCTACGATAAAGTGAACCAGCTTCGCCACGTACGTTTCTTAAAGGATAAAAATGGTGTAATTGCGCATATGAAAAAACATGCTGCAATTATGAAACCGAAATTTGATATCGTATTGAGCACGCTCGATAAAGAAATCAAGGATCTCGGTATTGCTTCTTGGAAAATACCGAAGGGCGGATACTTTGTAAGCTTAGATACAACGGAAGGTTGCGCAAAGCGCACTCTTGAGCTTGCACACGAAGCAGGCGTAACTATGACCGATGCCGGTGCAACTTATCCGTACGGAAAAGATCCGAAAGATACCAATATCCGTATTGCTCCGAGTTATCCTCCTGTCAGCGAACTTGAGATGGCTATGGATGTATTTTGCATCTGCTTAAAGCTTGCAACAATTGAAAAGGCAATGAAGTAAAAAAACAATAAACGATCAGATTCTGCCTGCTCCCGTGATTATTTGCTTAAAGAATTCGATATGCATATTATTAAAGGATTTTTGCAAAGAACATATTAAAAAAATTTGCTATGATACGTTTAACGACAAACGCAAATTATTAATTGCGGGGGCGGGCAGAATGAATACTCGAAGGCTTGATTTTATTAAATGAAAGACTCCGAACTATAAAGCCGAGCATCTGCATTGAACGGACAAAGCTGGTAACAAAAGCGTATAAAAAATACATAGGTCTCCCCGTTATCTTAAAGCGTACTTAGGTATTTGAATATGTTCTTGACAATATGACCATTTCCATTGCCGATGTACGTGACGCCTGCGTTTTTCAATGATAAATTGATTATTTCGCTGGTACTTTCTAAAGGAGCAACCATAGAGGAAGCCAGAGACTATAGTTTTTACGGGTGTGTTGAATGCTATGTAACCGGGTTTTCGGATGGCCGGACGGTTATCGGCTATGTCAATATGGCTTGCATTAAATAACGGTTATGATCCGCTTAGCTGCCAGCAATTAGGACCCAAAACGGGGAACCCCTCAGAGTTACCAATATAGAACACGTCATTCAGGCGTTTAATACCCAGATTGCTTACTTTATTAAGCGCATGACGGATGGATATACCATCGGTCGGTGCAATGCATGCAAAATATCTGCCAAAGATATTTTCATCCTGTATCGTCGGCGGAGTGATTGAAAAAGGCATGTCCGTTGAAGCGGGCGGGGCAAAGTACAGCTCTTCAGGAGGATTTCTTGTTGCGCTTGCAAATGCTGCGGATTCGCTTGCGGCAATTGAAAAGGTTGTTTTTCAGGAACAAATGCTGACACTGCCCGAACTGGTGGATATATTACATAAAAATTTTGAGGGTAATGAGCGTGTTCGCCAGATTCTAATTAAGGTGCAAGGATAAGGAGTATCATTTATGAATAAAGGTATTATATTTAATATACAAAAGCTGTCCATACATGACGGTCCGGGAATTCGCACAGTTGTTTTTCTCAAAGGATGTCCGCTTCGTTGCCTTTGGTGCGCAAATCCGGAATCTCAGAAAAAAGCGCCGGAAATTGCATGCTTTACAAACCGTTGTATTGAATGCGGCTACTGTGTCGAAGTTTGCCCGAAAAAGGCAGTACACAAGGATGGAAAAGTCACTTGGATCGACCGGGATCTTTGCGATATGTGCCTAAAGTGTGTAGATGGATGCTGCACCAATTCGCTGCAGCTGATCGGCAAAGAAATGACGGTGGACGAACTTCTGACTGAAGTATTAAAGGATAAAGAATTTTATGACAAGTCCGGAGGCGGGGTAACCTTCTCTGGAGGAGAACCGCTGTCCCAGTCAGAGTTTTTATTGGAAACATTGAAAGAATGTAAAGCAAAAGGAATTCATACAGCGATTGAGACAACAGGTTACGCAGATGCCGAGATTGTTAAACGGGCAGCGGAACTACTTGATCTAATGTTTTACGATGTAAAACATATTGATCCGGAAGTACACAAAAAATTGACCGGTGTTTCGAATGAACTAATATTAAAAAATCTTAAAATGATTAGCACAATCAATAAAAACATTATTGCAAGAATCCCGGTTGTTCCGACTTTGAACGACGATCCCGAGAACATTCGGAAGACAGCGCTCTTTTTAGAGGAAATCGGAATCCATAGATTGGAACTGCTTCCGTATCACAATTTCGGAGAATATAAGTACCAGCAGATTGGAAGAGAGTATTCTCTAAAAGGAATGGAAGCTCCGTCCCAAGAAGCAATGGAAGCCTTAAAGAAAATAGTCACGGATTCGGTTGATCCGTCTAAACTCGTTTGCGAAATTGTCGAAGCGTAGATCATTCTTGAAGCGGAATAAAGCCCAACTCATTGTATAAAGAGTTGGGCTTTCGATTAATATTTAAATTTGCCTTTGTTATTGAATGAATATACGTTTTACATTACAGAAAATCGGTAAGCTAATTGTTTTTTAATTGGTCTGTTTCTTTATAAAAAAACGTCACAATTACAATTTGTTATGGGAGTAAGAAAAGCTTTGTTGAACTAGTGACGCTGTCTCTTATACACATCT
>JANZZB010000180.1 GCA_026419635.1 Clostridiales bacterium
TTTGTTGAACTAGTGACGATTACATAAATATATTTTTTTTGCAATAGATCGTTTTTTTTTTAACAAATTAATTTGCAACTTTTCAAACCAATTGGGTACATTTAGTTATGGAAGGAATGTTTTTCAAATGGATCTTATGATGTACATAACCGCTGCTTGTGCGGCTATCGCAATACTTACAGCTTTGCTGCTTCTTCGCGGTATCGGACGTATTAAGGTGGAAAACGAAGATTTAATTAGAATTTCCGGTTATATACGGGAAGGTGCGATG
>JANZZB010000181.1 GCA_026419635.1 Clostridiales bacterium
GGCATTGACCAATAAGGTATTGATATATCGTCCCAAAAATTTGAAGGATATGTATTTCTAAAATTCCCCTGCTCCGTCTCTTCCCAGTCTTTTGGCATTCCGTCAACACGATATGGTGCGATTACTTTTCTTCTTAATTTGACATCTTCTACATTAAATGTGTACTTTTTAGAGCAGGTTGCAAACCAGATATCTTCCATCGCATTTTTCCAATTGGATAAAGCTCCTCGTCCTTTTTCACGCTGCCATGTAATTCTGTTTTGCACATAAAAGTATTCCGAAAGAATTTGTCCGATAATCATACTAGATCGCCAATCGCAGCAAACATAAACACTGGCCGTCGGTTTTAATATCGAAATCATTTTTGTAATCCAGCTATTTGTATAATGCTTATAATCTTCCTGCGACATCTTTTTGAAATCGTTTCCATTATAATTTTTATCCAGATTATATGGAGGATCGACAATCATCAGATCTACAAATTGTGTCGGTAAATTTGTCATTAACTCCAGCGTATTACCATGAATTGTTTTGTCCAGAACTTCCTCAATCCGGGTAGTTTCTGTCAGACGAATACATCTTCCAAAATATTCCTTTTCTTCTTCTGTACCCAGTGTAAGTGTTCTGTTTCTGCTAGCCCTGATTTTTTCCAACAAATCATCTCCACTGCCGTCATTGATGTTTATTTTATCATAAAATCGGAAATAAAGAAAAGCACCTTTAAGAAGATGCTTTTTCATATTTATTACATATTTTCAATTAATTGGAATCCTACCCGTTCGGAATCCAGCATAGACATTGGCTGATAGGTCCGCTTTCAATATCATACCCTTTTTCTTTAACTGTTTTTATCATTTTATCAACCGATCACACTTCAAACCCTAAAGCTATACACCTGGCATTTGCTGTCCATCAGAAAAGGGAAGCAAAATTGAAATTCTTGTACCGATATCATTTCGGCTCAGCACTTCCATGTGCCCGCCGTGGCGCTCTGCAATCCATTTTGCAATGGATAAACCAAGCCCTGTACCGCCGGTTGCTCTGGCGCGGGATTCATCGGCGCGGTAAAACCGTTCGAAGATCTTAGGAACGTCCTCGGGCGGAATTCCGATACCATCATCCTGAACGGTCAGTTTCGCAAGATTATTTTCTTTTGAAACAGAAACGGTAATATGACCGCCAGCATTTGTATATTTGATTGCATTGTCCATTAATATCCTGAGGGCCTGTTTTATCAGCGCCTGATCTGCAAAAACGGCGACTTCGTTAATTTGAGACTGATATACATGTCCCCCATCAATCATCTGTGTTTCTTTCAGCACTTCGGAAGCAAGCGTTGACAAATCAAATTGTTCCATCTGTAGGGTCATCGTATTGTTGTCTCCGCGCGCAAGGAACAAGAGCTGTTCCACAAGAGCCTTCATATTAGCCGCTTCATCTTTGATTGCGTCTATCGATTCCTGCAGTGTTTTTTCATCATTTTTACCCCATCGGTCGAGCAGATTTGCATAACCCTGAATTACAGAAATCGGCGTTCGCAATTCGTGAGATGCGTCGGATACAAAGCGCACCTGCGCACGGTAAGATTCGTTAATTCTGTCCAGCATTCCGTTGATTGCCCCTGCAAGATTTTTTAGTTCATCCTGCGTGCCTTCAATGGAGATCCTAGTATCCAATTTTGCAGCATTAATTCCGTCGAGTTTTCCCGCTAAAGCTTGCATTTTTTCAAGAGAAGATGCTCCTCCATCTGAATTAAAGCTTTGCGCCTTTTCGGCAAGCTCGGCGATCGGTTTTAATGTCATTCGAATCAGTCTTGCGCCGGAAAAAATGCTTTTTATCAGCATCGTAAACTGAATGAATAACAGGATTAGAAAGATGTATTTAAGCACCGGCATAATTTCTGAAAACCCGACAGATACGCGATAAGTTAAATGATACTGCTTGAATTCAATATTATATGTAAGTCGATCCAATTGATGAAAGAAGGATGCATTTTCAGTTTCGGGGATAGAAAATTCACGCGCTCCCGCAGCAGTTTGTCCGTGGACCGCTTTTTGCAGAAAATCGGGCAAAACAAATCCCTGCGGCTCCTGGCCGATCACGGTTATATTAATATTTACAACAGAGAGCCACTGCTGTGTATTTTCTTCCGGCAATCCGTAATCCTGAAATACTTTAACTGCCTGTCCTGCAGTTTTTTCTGCGTAAACTACCATTGTAACCATTGCCGCCATAAATAGTAAAATATCAAATGCAATAAAAAGACCGGCCATTCGCATAAAAAGCCGCATATTTAGCTTAAACACAATCGAAAACCGGATTTTATTACCGATTCCCTCTGTTTTTTTCGTCATTTCATTCTTCATCTCGGATCACATACCCTACTCCGCGTACAGTGTGTATCAGCTTTAGTCCAAATGCTTCATCAATCTTTCCACGCAAAAATCGAATGTACACATCCACGGTATTGGTTTCGCCCTCAAAATCAAAACCCCAAACATTTTCAAGCAAGGCTTCGCGCGAGACAACCACTCCTTTATTTTTTAATAAATAATGGAGCAGGTCGAACTCGCGCTTTGTAAGTTCAACTGCTGTTTCATTCACGGTAACCAAGCGCCGGTTACTATCAAGCTGCAAACCGGAAACACAGAGCCGCGGATTCTCCTGCGCTGAGGAACTTTTTCGAAGTACGGTGCGAATACGTGCTAGAAGCTCTTCAATTGCAAACGGTTTTGTAACATAATCATCAGCGCCGTTGTCTAAACCGGATACTTTATCAACGACGCTGTCTCTGGCCGTTAGCATAATCACCGGTACGGAGGAAGTTCTGCGAAGCCTTCTTAGAATTTCCATTCCGCTTAGACCCGGCAGCATAATGTCAAGCAAAATAAGATCAAACTCGCCCGATTCAGCAAGTGAAAGTCCCGCTCTTCCGTCGAAGGCCTTTGTAACAGCATATCCTTCGTAAGATAGTTCCAGCTCAACAAAGCGGGCAAGTTTTTCCTCATCCTCAATAATCAGTACCTTTGCACCCATCGTATC
>JANZZB010000182.1 GCA_026419635.1 Clostridiales bacterium
ACTAAACGACCGCCCAAAAAAGAGACTTGACTTTTGAAGTTTTCAGATATATTATAATTTGTAATACTAAAAAACCTATGAGGCGAAGATCAAACCGTTTTAAGCGCCTACAGAGAGCAAGGGATGGTGAAATCCTTGCGGAAAAGCGAAACGGCAAATGGATCGCTGAGGGAATGGTGAACGGGCGTTAAGCTTAAGTATCCGGACCGCAAGCCTGCGTTAAAGGCAGAGAATGTTTTAGCATTTTCGTAAAAGTGGATCTTAACGATCAATTAAGGTGGTACCACAGGAGAATTTTCAGCCCTGTCCTTTTTACAAGGATAGGGCTGTTTTTATTTCATTTCACTCACTTTACGAAACAGAGAACGATCTCACAGCGTAAAATTATTTTTATAAGGGTGATTAAAAATGGCAGAAAAACGTGTAATGACAACAGAAAAAACATCAAATTTCAGCATCTCGGACCTTATTTTGGTGGCAGTACTTCTCGCAGCCGGTGCGGTTTTAAAGCTCTGTGTAGGAAGCGTAATCAACTTTTTCGGTATGAAACCAAATTTTATCATCGCAATGTACTGTCTTGCAATACTGCTTATACGTCCGAACAAAACCTCTACAGCGATCGGCCAGGCAGCAATCATCGGCATTATTGCCGGTGCAATATGTCAGTTTCTCCCGGGTACGCCGTGGCTGAATTTTATCTCCGAATTACTCGGCGCAGTATGTATGTCGTTATTGATCAGAATTCCTATAAAAATCGGCAAATTAAGCCTTGTAACGTCAGTTTCAACATTTATCTCGACAGTTGTAAGCGGCGCCACCTTCATTGCATGTCTTTTCCTGTTTACTGGAGCTGTTACAAAAAGTCTTGTTGCATATGTTCCGATTGTACTTTTTACCGCACTCATTAATGCGATTATTGTTCAACTCCTTTACATTCCTCTTAAAGCCGTTCTCAAAAAATAATTTGCTCGGGTGTTTAAATGATTGTTATAAAAGACCTCACATTTAAATACGAAAACGGGGATAAGAATGTTCTTAAGAATATTTCGCTTACTATCCCTATCGGCGGATTTTTGGGCATTATCGGTCCGTCCGGAGCGGGCAAAACCACTCTATTAAATACAATTAACGGGATTGTCCCCCACCACTATAAAGGAGATTATTACGGCTTAGTTTCCGTCGAAGGAAAAGATACGTTTGGTATCGGCCTTACAGATATGAGTCTTTCGGTAGGTACGGTTTTTCAGGATATCGACAGCCAGATCATAAATGCAGTTGTTGAAGATGAGCTTCTTTACGGGCTTGAGAATTTCGGGGTGCCGCCAGAGGAGATTGAGTCACGCATTCAAGACACGCTTGATGAAATGGGCATCAGCGATTTACGTTACCGCAATATTAACACTCTGTCAGGCGGGCAAAAACAAAAGGTGGCCATTGCATCTATTATTGCAATGCGTCCTAAAATTCTATTGCTTGATGAGCCGACAGGAGAGCTTGACCCGGTAAGCAGCCGCCAGATCTTTGCCATGTTACAAAGACTTAATGAGCAGTATGGCATGACTATAGTAATTGTAGAACAGAAAATCATGCTGCTCAGCGAGTTTGTAAAGGATCTTGCGGTAATCAATAACGGTCAACTACTATTTTGCGGACCGGTACGCTCCGTTCTTGAACATTCCGAAGAGCTCGAGAAAATAGGCGTTAATTGCCCGCGTGTCGTCACTCTTTGGAACTCCATGAAATCGGCCGGTATTTCTAGTGGTGAGATCTGCCTTAATGTTGATGAAGCCGAGCAAATGGTCAGGAAGGTACTTAAATGATAAAGTTTGATCATGCGTTTTTTGGCTATGATTCTGCCAGTCCAACTATTAAGGATATTTCCTTTGAGATAAAAAAAGGAGAATTTGTAGCAATCATCGGTGAGAATGGTGCCGGAAAATCCACTGTTTCCAAACTTATTGATGGACTAATAAAGCCTAAATCCGGCACAGTTACAGTAGCGGGAATGGATACGGCCAAAACCAGAACGAGTAAACTTGCCAGACATATAGGATTTCTGTTTCAAAATCCTGATCATCAGATTTGCCAGAATACCGTACGCAAGGAAATCCGTTTCGGACTTGAGCTGGTAAGTGAAAACCCCGAAAATATTGACATACGGGTCGAACAGATTATTGAAGAATTCGGATTTGACGGAGATAAAGATCCTTTTACTCTCAGCCGAGGTGAACGTCAGCGTGTTGCTCTAGCTTCAACTATCGCAGTAGAACCCGATATTCTGATTCTTGACGAACCGACGACAGGGCTAGATTATATCGAATGCATGCATGTTATGAACGACGTACGCGAGTTGAATCAGAAAGGCGTCACAGTAGTAATGGTTTGTCATGATATGGAAGTTACCCTTGATTTTGCTCAGAGAATTCTGGTTATTTCAGACGGCAAATTAATTGCGGACGGTAAAACAACCGATATTTTTCGTAATGCTTGCGTGATGGAAAAAGCATCCCTGATTCCGCCGCAGATTACAGAGCTTGCGATCCGGCTTGGAGACGGGTTTGAGAATGTAAATTCCGTCACGGAAATGGTTTTTGCTATTGAAAAAGGCCTGGTGAACAAATGAAAGGAATGTTTGATTACGTTTCCGGAGATACAGTAATCCACCGTATGAACCCGGTCAGCAAAATTTGTTTGGCACTTTCTATATGTATTGCTGCATTCGCAGCGGAAAATATCATTTTTCTTATCGCATTACTTATATCTAATCTGATAATTGGGGCCATCGGCCATGTATTTCAAAAAGCACTTGGACTTTTAATTGGCCTTGGGAAGATATGTATATTTTTGTTTGTTTTACAACTGCTTTTTGTTCGCGATGGTAATGTTTTGTTTCTTTTCATTACTGATAACGGAATCATGATCGCAGCCAGATTAGTCCTACGTCTTATGAGCGCATGTATTCCACTGGCACTTATGCTGGCCGTAACACAGATGAGTGACCT
>JANZZB010000183.1 GCA_026419635.1 Clostridiales bacterium
GTTAAGGCGGCTCTCTTGTAACAAAGCCTCATCTCTGGTCATCGGCATTTTGCAGCTGATGATCTCTTTATCTTTAATATAGTTTTGCACTATTTTATAAGCAGTTTTTTCACCGCTCGCATCGGGTATTACAATTTTGTCGGCGTTTTTGAGTGTTTCCACCGCAAGCAATGTGAGCAATTTTTCGTCGCCCGGGCCCACTCCGACTCCGTACAATGTCCCTGTCAAGACTTTTTCTCCTTTAATTCCAGAATCAATTTCTCCGCATTACCGGTTTGCATCAAAATACCGTTTTCATTTGAAAAAACAACAAGTCCTATCTGTATTTTGTTCATAGTCCGGTAATGTAAATGATAAACGATCTTTTCTAAAATACTATTATACACCATATTGGACATGTTCCGATATTCAAGGATACTATGGATCTGATCGGTTGTGTTTGATTCCATGATCATTTTTACAATATTGCTGTCAGCGCCGCACATCGCGGCATGAGCCGCAAAAATCTCATTTCTGCAATCCGCTGTTTTTGAATGGGTATTCATTACCCCCGCGGCGATTTTTACAAGCTTTCCCACATGTCCAACAATGAAAAGTTTGTAAAAGCCCGAATATAGTGCGTAATCGAGCGTTTCACCGATATAATTGGAACATTTCACAGCCATATCAATATCCAAATCAAGAGACTCTTCGGCAAAATGCAATCCGTAATTGCCGGGGGAAACAAACAATATTTTATCGCCGCTTCGCTTTTTTGAATCAATTTCTAGTTTTATTGTCTGAATCAATGCTTCCTCACTCATCGGCTCGACAATGCCTGTTGTACCTAAAATCGAAATTCCGCCGATGATGCCGAGTCTGGGATTAAATGTTTTTGGGGCAATTTTCTCTCCGCCTGGAACGGAAATCTCTATATGAAAGCCTTCCTTATATCCATACAAAGCCGCAGCTTCCGAAACAGCATTTTCGATCATCTTTTTAGGTACGGGATTGATAGCGGCATCTCCCGTTCTGCAGGGCAAACCCGGCTTCTCTACCCTGCCCACACCGGTACCTCCGTCGATTTTTATTCCCTCTTTGTCCTTTATAACCTTGGCATAGATCTTTAACCCGTTCGTTACATCGGGATCATCGCCGCCGTCTTTTACGACGCAGCAGGAGACGGAGTCTTTTTGTATCATTGCATCTTCTATATCCAGCAAAAGTTCTTTGCCGCCCGGCAGCGTCAATTTAACATTTGATATTTTTTGATTTTGCAAAAGCATCATGACTCCGGCTTTTGCCGCAGCCGCAGCACAGCTGCCCGTAGTAAAACCCAGTCTCAGTTTTTTCCCGGATTTAACAATATACTCATTCATTGGTTTCACCCGAGTGAAAAAGTCCGTTTATACTTTTTCTCGCTTCTGAGATCGTTGCGGCGGTTTCGTCAACGCCTAAGTGATCTTTCGTATGCAAAACCTCCATTAAATGTGCAATACGCGGCAGTCTTAGATGATGTTCTCTTAATATTTTCGGGTTAGCAAATAATTCATGTGGGGTTCCCTCAAATATGACTTTTCCTTTTTCTAAAACAAAAGCGTCATCGCAATATAAAGGAACCAGGTCTATTTCATGGGTTGAAATAATGATAGTGATTCCCATTGTTTGCTTGATATCGCTAAGCAGGTTTAATATCTCGCTGACTCCGCTCGGATCGAGTCCCGCGGTTGGTTCGTCCAGTATGATAACCGATGGCTGCATCGCCAAAACGCCTGCTATGGCAACTCTTTTCTTTTGGCCGAAACTGAGCGCATGGGTCGGCTTATCAAGAAAGTCCGCAATTCCCGTTTTTTCTACTACAAATTCGACTCTTTCGATTATTTCCTGTGCCGACAGCCCTTGGTTTATTAGTCCAAAAGAAATATCCTTTTTAACATTTGCTGAAAATAATTGGTCATCAGGGTCCTGAAAAACAATTCCGACGTTTTTTCGGAGCTCCAATAGGTCTTTTTTATTATGTGTAATTTCTTTCCCATTAAAGATCACATTTCCGGATTTCGGCTTTAACACGCCGTTTAGATTTAAGAACAAAGTGGATTTACCCGCTCCGTTGCCTCCTAAAACAGCGGTTGTTCTCCCCTTTTTAAACGACATCGTGATATGATCCAAAGCAATTTCTTCGTCTTCATAACAAAAGGTTAGATCCCTGACTTCAATAATGTTCATTATCTAATCCTTTCAAAAATTGAAATAGCTAGTAATACGGAGCTTAGGATTGCACCCAAAAATAGAACTGTTTTTGATCCCATTTCTTCTTCGATTAAATATTTGAATTCACCGTCAAATCCTCTTGATTCATAAGCCAAATTTGTTTTCTCGACTCGATTCATGGATTTGACAAATACCATTGATATAAGCCCAGCGGTTGACTTTAGCCCGGACTCGAAATTCACATAGCCCAACCTCGAGTTTTGTGCACAACGGATTTTTCCCGCCTCATTCCAGACTACAAAAATAAAACGATAGATCAGTTCCATAAGCTCAATGAAAAGGGACGGCAGTTTCAAGCGCCGAAAATAATTAAAAATAGAATTCATAGGGGTATTTAAAGAAATAAAATACATGCAGGAAACAGCGGCAAACGCTTTTAAGAAAAGACCGATTCCCATGATTAAGGATCTCATTGTTATTCCGTACATTCCGCCGAAAAGATGAAAGTAAAGTAACTTATCCGGTGACCCAGGTTCTATCTTATTTACAATAATCGTAATAACACCAATGATCAAAAAACCAAACGGTAATAAAAGAAGCTTTATATATTGCTTCGGATAGATTCCTCCCATTATAATATTTGCCAAAAACATAGCAGAAATGGTAATTACGCTTACTAAAATTGAATTGGCAAATAAACAGATCAATAGGGGAACAGCGGCGAAAAAGATCTTTTCTGCCGCCCTTATATTTGACAATTTTGAGCTATACGCAAGTTTATCTA
>JANZZB010000184.1 GCA_026419635.1 Clostridiales bacterium
CTCTTCATCTTTTCCCTGTCTGAATTGTTTGATGATGAACAAGCGTTGATCTCTGATTCACTTACAATTGGCGAAAGTGATGCCGATTCGGTTCGAGCTGCTGATTTATATAATCCCGCAAAGGAAACTATTATCCGTTCCTACGAAGAAATCTACGATTATTTGGTCGAATATCAAAATCTGAATTACGGATGCCCGGATGTAGGGCAGCAGTTATAAAAAAATTGAAACAGCTCATATACACATATAAATATAAGGCTCCCCACGGAAAGTATGCACATATTAAATATATCTTTCATGGGGCAGTCTTTTTATTTTTTATTATGATATATTTTTATCATTGTTATTGAACTTCCGCATACCTCGCCAATAAGATGATAGCCAAGGACGAGGACAGATTTATATCAGGCCGAATATATTTTTGAAAAATCTTTAGTAAATCTCTTGATAAATAAAATAAGGTAATGTATTATCTTTTTAGGTAATACATTACCTTTATGTTTTAGGAGGAACAATCATGAATAATCTTGATGAGGTTACCGATTCTGATTTTATTTTCGGTGCATTATTGGTGGTCGCAAACAAAATGGATACTTTACTTGACAGGGTTTTAAGCAAATATAATATAACCTCAAAGCAATGGTTTTTACTGTTGATCCTTTTTAATCTTTTTGAAAAACCGCCTACAATAAAGGAAGCGGCGAAAGAGATGGGCTCTTCCCACCAGAATGTAAAGCAGGTTGCGTTAAAACTCGAAGAAAAAGGAATGCTCAAGCTTGAAAAGGATAAGAAAGATTTAAGAGCCACAAGGCTTGTTGCCACTGAAAAAAGCTATGACTTCTGGAAAGCTTCTGAAAGTGACGGGATAAAATTCATGAAAGAATTTTATACAGGCGTCGAAAATGACAGATTGAAAAATGCCAGACTTTTTATATCGCAGATTATGCTGAACTTAAAGGTTATGGAAGAAAAAGATGAGTAGTTTTTATGATATGCTGCAAGCTGATAAATTTTGAAATGGGGGCTTATTATGAAGCATAAAAAATTAATCGCTGTTCTTGTTATTATGATCATCCTGCTTTCCGCGATTGCCTGCGCCGCGGGACTGTTTTCGTCCGGTACAGCAACCGAAAAGGAATTTCAGGCAATCACCGGTGAAAGGGTTAAAGTTTTAGGGGAAGGATTATATAAAAACGATTCGCTTTCCGTGGTATCACAGGGAAAGGCATCGGATTTTATTACCCTGTTTTTGGCAATACCGCTGCTGGTCATATCGCTGACAGCGGCAATCCGGGGATCTTTCAGAGGCCGGCTTTTTCTGAGCGGAACCTTGGGCTATTTCCTTTACACGTACATGTCCTATACATTTTTATGGATGTATAACCGGTTTTTTATCGTATATGTGTTTTTAATGTCTTTAAGTTTTTTTGCGTTCATTCTATGCTTAACAGGTTTTGACGTCCCGAATATGCCGGATATGTTTAAAAAGAAACTGCCTGTTAAAATATTAGGGGGTTTTCAGTTGTTTATTGCCTTTATGATCGGTATGCTCTGGCTTTCGAAAATTGCACCTTCCGTATTGAACGATGCGGTTCCTGATGGCCTTGAGCATTATACGACGCTGGTCATTCAGGGAATGGACTTGGGATTTGTGGTTCCGGCCGCCGCATTGTCCGGTATTCTGCTTATTAGGCGAAGGCCGTTGGGGTATCTTCTTTCATCGGTTATCATATTAAAGGGGATTACCATGCTGACCGCCATTTCCGCCATGATCATCAATATGGGATTAAACGGAGTGGAGATAAACCCTGTTGAAGCCGTTATCTTCCCCGTGTTTAATGTGCTGGCGATTGTATGTTTTGTAATTTTGATAAAAAATACAGATAAAAAGGCTGAGGTTATATGATGAATACTTATATGAGAGAAAACAGATTACAGAATCCAATGAAATACATCATGGTCATTTACTTGATATGCTTTGTATTCAGGGCAATCGAATACATGTTGATCCGCACGGATCAAAGTATTTTTGGAGAGGCGTTTATACACAAGCTGACCGGAGTCCTTGTACTCGTGTTGGCAATACGGTATTTTTCACTCAAGTTGTCGGAAGTAGGTTTTGCAGGTAAATCAGCGGGGAAATATGCATTTTATGGTCTGCTGCTCGGAGTAACCGTATTCATAATAGCCTATGGAATCGAGTTCTTTATACAACTGTCAGGAGGCAACAATCCTTCATTACAGCTCTATGTAACCAGCTATGCCATTGACGGCAACCAGGGCAGGCAAACCGGTCTATTGTTTTTTGCTTTTTGCATGATTGGGAATCTCATCAACGTGGCGATGGAAGAAGGCATCTTCCGCGGTTTGTTCATTAAGCTTGCGGAAACGAAATTTTCATTTGTCAAAACGATCGCTTTTTCTTCTGTTCTCTTTGGTATCTGGCATATCGCAGCGCCTCTGCGCAGTCTGTTGGACGGAGAAATGAGCGCAGCCGGAGCGGCGATGTCTGTCCTCATGCTTGTTTTAACAACAGGAATCACCGGAGCAAAATTCTGTTTACTAACCAAAATCACCGGCTCACTTTGGATGCCTATGGCTGACCACTTTTTGAATAACACCATCATCAATATTTTACATGTTGCCACGACCTCCGGCGTAGACGCATTACAAGTAGTCCGCATTTCAATTGCTCAAACGGTATCATTTCTGATCGTCCTTTTCATCTACTGGAAAAGCGGCGCACACTATAAAAGTACATTTCGCTCACAGATGGGAAATATGGGTGATTAGTTTTTTCTCTGAAATGGATGATAAACACTTTATAATGTCCTCATAAGGTGCATTGTAAACCCTAAATTATCAAAGGTGGGGGTTGGATATGAAAAAAACCATTAAAAGAATGTGTATTGGCTTTTTTTCGGTTGTTTTTATTTTGGCAACGGTTACAATTGCGTTGTTCTGGAA
>JANZZB010000185.1:0-2698 GCA_026419635.1 Clostridiales bacterium
GGGATTTTCGTTGCGGTGGACGCCGCTTTACTGGCGTAAAGCAAGGACAACAAGACGAAAAGCACCGAAAAGGGCCAGTGACAGGCGGTGGGAGTTCGACTCTCCTCGCCTTGAAGGGATGATACAGATTGACAAGATTAAAAGCAAATTCCATTCTAATCTTGATGACGATTATATGGGGCGCATCTTTCATATTTATGAAAAATACTCTGCAGTTTGTTTCACCGCTTGTATTTTCAACGCTTCGGTTAGCGGTTGCAGCACTTTCTTTAGCAATTATTTTTTATAAAAAGCTTCCTTTATTGTTAAATAAAAAAATTCTGCTGTATTGTTTTGTTCTCGGGGTACTGAATGTGTGCGTAGTATTTTTTCAAATTACGGGGCTTCGATTTACATCCGCTTCCAATTCTGCGTTTATCACGTCGTTCAGCGTATTATTGGTTCCGTTTTTCTCAGCAATGATTCTTAAAAAACGGCCGAAAAAAAACAGTGTAATCGGTGTTTTGATTGCTTTTCTTGGCCTTTTCTATATTACCGGCGGAATCGACACCGCTTTAAACATCGGCGATTTCTACACTTTTCTCTGTGCTACTGCAATCGCTCTGCATATGGTGCTCATTGCCTTATTTATTAAAAAAGAAGACGGGTTTCTTTTGAGCGTTGGACAAACGATTGCCGCCGAGGTTATTTTAATTTTCATTTGCGTAATCATGTCCGAGCCCGTATTAACGACCGTGACCATAAACAGGCAACTTGTTTTATGTGTTTTGTATGCCGGAGTGATCTGCACGGCTTTTAATAATACGGCACAGATTTATGTGCAAAAATATATAAACCCGATCAGCGTAGCGCTTATACTGCTGCTTGAGCCGGTTTTTGCGCTCTTGTTTGCTTTGTTTTTTAAAGGGCCGAACGGAACGACCGAGGTACTTACTCTCTTTAAAGTGGTAGGTTCCATACTGATTATAAGCGGTGCGGTCTTTTCGGAACTGGATCCTATAGACAAATTTTTTGCATTTCTTAAAAGTAAAAATCAAAATAAAAAGATGAACGGAGGGAATACGTATGAAGAATCGCTTAAGTGAACGAATTCAGTCAGAAGTATTGCTTTATGACGGTTCTAAGGGTGTCATGCTGCAAAAAAAAGGCTTGGTGGGTTCCGAATCCGCTGAAAGCTACAATCTTACGCATCCCAATCTGGTAAGCGAAATCTACCGGGATTATAAGAAATCAGGGAGCGATCTGATTCAGACCAACACGTTTCAGGCAAACCGGCTAAGCCTTGAAAAATATGGGCTGTCCGCACAGCTTTTAGACATTAATAAAAGCGGGATAACGCTTGCGATCGAAACGATGGGAGATCCGTGCCGTGTAGCGGTATCATCCGGTCCGACTTCGCATTTTTTTGAGCCGGTCGGTGAGATGAGCTTTGAAAATGCCGTATCCGTTTTTTCAGAGCAGGCGAAATTGGCGGAAGAAGCCGGTGCAAACATGATTAATTTTGAGACCTTTACGGATCTTATGGAGCTTCGTGCTGCTGTGATCGGAGCGAAAGAAAGCTCTGATATGGAAATCATCGCGAACGCAACGTTTGACGAAAGCGGTAAGACATTAATGGGCAACCCGGCTGACGTCTGTGCGTTGACATTAAAAGCGCTTGGAGCTTCCATAGTCGGCGCAAATTGCTCCGGAGGACCCGATAGTTTATTAAAACCGATCAAAGCAATGTATGAAATAACCGGAGGGCCGCTATGCGTAAAGCCCAATGCGGGTATGCCGCAAATGGTGGGATCAGACGTCGTATTCACAGAGTCACCGGAGCATTTTGCATCCTTTATACCGGAATATCTGAAATATGGAGTAAGATTGATTGGCGGCTGCTGCGGCTCGACACCGGAATATATTGCAAAGATGAGAGAAAAGCTTGATACACTTAAAATCGAAAAATGGGTTGGACGCGCTTTGCCGCACGTCCTTGCATCTCCCTTTGCCGCAGTGCCCCTTTCCGATATAACAAAGTTTGGAGAGATGAACTTTACGGAAAAAGCGTTGAAAGATGCCTTGCGTGCTTCTGATTTTGATACAATCAACGATTACGCCCTCGGCGTAACCGAGGGCGCAGATTGTCTGGTTATTGATTTTTCGGATGTTTCGAAGAACTCCGCTGATATATGGGGAATGGTTTCAAATTTAATAATGGCGCTACAGATTCCCGTTATCGTTCGTGGTTCTGATGCGGCCATTCAATTTTTTAGATATTACCCCGGAAGATGCGGATACGTGCCGGCAAACAATTTTTACAAAGATGCTGCACTTTATTACGGGGCACTTATTCTGAGCGAGGAATTTCGTCCTGTATAGCTGAACTCTTTATGCCTTGTGTTAAAAGGGCCAGTTCGAGTTGGTGTATTTTCTGCTGCAAGCGGCATAATTCCTGTGCTACCGGATCCGGCATATGCACCTGATCCAGATCGGTAGACGGGGAAACAACCTGCCCTTTTCGCCGGACAACTCTTCCCGGTACGCCAATAACCGTAGAATCCGGTTCCACTTCTTGTAAAACAACGGCATTTGCGCCGATCCTCGAATTATCGCCGACCTTAAAAGGTCCAAGAATTTTTGCACCGGTTGAGATCAGAACATTATTACCGATAGTCGGGTGCCGTTTGCCGGAATCCTTACCTGTGCCACCTAGGGT
>JANZZB010000185.1:2708-2958 GCA_026419635.1 Clostridiales bacterium
CCCATTCCATGGTCAATAAATAAGACGCTTCCGATCTTCGCACCCGGATGAATTTCGACACCGGTCATAAATCTGCCTAACTGTGAGACCATGCGGGCGATCAGCTTCAAATGTCGGTCATGAAAAAAATGCGCAATACGATGGTAAACCAATGCGTGAAAACCAGAATATAAAAGAATGACCTCTAACGTGTTGCGCGCAGCGGGGTCGCGCCTCGCACTCGAACGCGCGTCATTAAGAAGGCCCATGT
>JANZZB010000018.1 GCA_026419635.1 Clostridiales bacterium
GACATATGATCGCCGTTATAGGTTGCCCAACCCAGTGCAAGCTCTGATAAATCGCCTGTTCCGACAACAAGCGCACCCTCTTTATTGGCAATGTCCATTAAAATCTGCGTTCTTTCGCGAGCCTGTACATTTTCGTAAGTTACATCAAAAACCTCAGGATTATGGCCGATGTCCTCAAAATGCTGAAGACACGCTTTGCGAATTGGAATCTCCTTTAAGGTTACACCGAGTTCCTCCATTAAAGTAAGGCTGTTATTGTATGTTCTGCCTGTAGTGCCGAATCCGGGCATGGTTATCCCGATGACGCTATTTGAAGGCAAGGAAAGAGATTTTACAGCTTCCGTCGTAACAAGCAAAGCAAGTGTGGAATCAAGACCGCCTGAAATGCCGACTACTGCTTGTTTAATACCCGTTTTGAGCATTCTTTGAGCAAGGCCGGTTGATTGGATTTTGAAGATTTCCCGGCACCTGAGGGTACGTTCGTCTTTTTTTTGAGGTACAAATGGATGAGCGTCAACGAATCGCATAAAGGTTTCAGTTGTTCTCTCTTCCAAACGAAAGTAAACGGTCTGATATGCTCTGCAATCGGGTCTCGCCATAAAGCTGTTAAATTTGCGTCGGTCATTTTGCAGTTTTTCTAAATCAATATCCGAAACGCAAAGGGAAGCGTCTTTAGGAAAACGAAATTCGGATAAAACAGATCCGTTTTCAGCAATTAACGCATGTCCTCCGAATACAACATCGGTTGTCGACTCCCCTTCGCCGGACGAGGCATAAACATAACCAGTATAACATCTTGCGGATTGCTGTTTTATAAGCTCCCGTCGATATTCCGACTTTGCGACCAATTCGTTGCTTGCCGAAAGATTCAAGATCAAATTGGCGCCGCTTAACGCATGGAGAGAGCTCGGAGGAATTGGAACCCAGAGGTCTTCACAAAGTTCAGTACCGATACAAAGGTCGGACGTTTCATCCTTAAACAGTAAATTCTCTCCAAAGGGTACGGTTTGTCCGCAAAGAGTGACCTGTTCACTGATTCTTGTTGCAGAAGATGAAAACCAGCGTTTTTCATAAAATTCATTATAATTTGGAATATACGTCTTTGGTACGACACCCAGTATACGCCCTTTATAAAATAAAACCGCACAATTGAAAAGCTGGTTATCAACGTAAACTGGAAGACCGACAGCGGCTACAATATTCAGCTCTTTTGTATTTTCGATGAGAGATAAAAGTTCCTTTTGGGCACCTTTCAAAAGAGCCGTCTGATGGAACAAATCGGCGCAGGTGTAACCGGTTAAAGACAGCTCGGGAAAGACAAGAACACTGACGTGCTGCTTGTCTGCCTGTTCCATTAAATTTAACAGCTCCGTTTTGTTTTTTGCGGGATTGCCGACATGGGTAGTAGGAACGCCGGCTCCGACGCGCAAAAACCCAAAACGTTTTAAATCCGGCATGGACTTTGAGTCTCCTTCGTTTTTTATTTTATCGTAACTGCATCATAGCATGAATTGGAAGGAATGTAAATCTGTTCAGGCATAAGGAACTCTACTTAGAAAACCATGCCTTTTGTAACAGTTTGGCTGCTTCTGCTATTTCAATTTGCGTCATTGTTGCATAGCCAAGCAGAATGGTTGGTTTGTGGTTTATATACTGCCCGCTCGAACAGTATTGCGATAAACCGTAAACTTTTACACTCGCTTCACGAGCCGACACGATAAGTTCTGCTTCACTCATACCATTTTGGACTTCGATTAGCAGATGCAAGCCAGCGTTTGCGCCGATGATCGAAACTTTGGGAAGATGCTGTCTGATTGCCGATACTAAGATCTCTCTTTTTTTCTTATAAATATTTCTCATTTTATTCAGGTGCCGTTCAAAATGCCCGTCATCCATAAAACGGCACAGTACTTGTTGTTCAATGGCCGGAACAGGACAGATATAAAAGGAAAGCCTTTTCCGGTAGGATTCGAGCAATTTATCCGGTAAAACGGCGTAGCTGATGCGGATGGACGGAGCAAGGGATTTTGAAAAAGCGCCGATATAGATTACTTTTTCACCCGCGTCCAATCCCTGCAAGGATGGAATCGGGCGGCCGCTGTACTTAAATTCGCTGTCGTAATCATCTTCAATAATATACCGGCCCTCATTCTCATTTGCCCAGTTTAATAACTGTATTCGCCTTGTTACCGGCATGATATTGCCGGTAGGAAACTGGTGGGAAGGCGTAATACATATTACATCTGACTGACTGTTATTAAGACCTTCGAGTGTCATTCCGTTTTCATCAAGAGTGACGTATCGATAACGGACGCGGTTGCTTTTAAAAATCAAGGATAGTCTTTCGTATCCCGGGTCTTCCAATGCATAAATATTGTTCCCTGGTAACAACTGAATTAAAATCTGTATTAGAAATTCCGTGCCGGAACTGATGATAATTTGCTCCGGAGTACATTGAACTGATCTCGATTGATGAAGATAATTTGCAATTTTCTGACGCAAGGCATAATCACCCTGTGCGTTTCCGAGTTTTAACAAATCACGATCGTATTCATTGATTACCTCTTTGGTGATTCTCCGCCAAAAAGCATATGGGAAACTGTCCGCATCGACACCATGATGGGAAAAATCATAACGGTATGCTGCGGTTTTGCCTCCCGCTTTGTCCGGGTGTATTTGCTGGTTGTCAATTAGAAATAGTCCATCCAGTCGGCAGACATAAAAACCGCTTTTAGGTTTTGCTATTATATATCCTTCGGCAATCAATTGCTGATAAGCGGTTTGTACTGTGTTCTGGCTACATTGCAAGTGAGATGCCAGCTGTCTTTTGGAAGGCAGTTTTGTGTTATAGACATAAGTTCCATTTCGAATTTCCGATTTTATAAATTCATAAAGCTGCTCATAAAGAGGCGTTTTTACATTTTGATTTAGCGTCATTGAAATCATCATTTTCTCCTTAACTGATACCATTAAAATATAACAAAGTGAATCTTTCGATAGAATCAGATGATATTTATAATTATAGCAAAACAAAGCGGATGGTCAAGAAGAAACCGCATTTTCAAAAAGGAGAATAACAATGAATCGATATGAGCTGAACAAAAACCTTGCACAGATGTTAAAAGGCGGGGTTATTATGGACGTTACTACTCCGGAGCAGGCAAAAATTGCCGAGGAGGCGGGTGCATGCGCCGTTATGGCATTGGAACGGATTCCTGCGGATATTCGTGCGGCAGGCGGGGTTTCCCGTATGAGCGACCCAAAAATGATCAGAGAGATCCAAAATGCAGTATCCATTCCTGTTATGGCAAAAGTCCGTATCGGACATTTTGTTGAGGCACAGATTTTGCAGGCAATTGAGATTGATTATATTGATGAAAGTGAAGTACTTTCACCGGCAGATGATAAATTCCACATTGATAAAACAAAGTTTGACGTTCCCTTTGTCTGCGGAGCAAAGGATCTGGGGGAAGCACTCAGGAGAATTGCAGAAGGTGCTTCCATGATTCGCACAAAAGGTGAACCGGGAACAGGAGACATCGTTCAAGCAGTCCGGCATATGCGGATGATCAATCGTCAGATGAGAGAACTACAAAACATGCGTGAGGATGAATTATTCCATGCTGCCAAAGAATTGGAAGTACCATACGATCTGGTGAAATTTGTTCATCAAAACGGTAAATTGCCAGTTGTCAACTTTGCAGCAGGCGGAGTTGCAACCCCTGCGGACGCCGCGCTGATGATGCAGCTTGGGGCAGAGGGGGTCTTTGTTGGTTCGGGCATTTTCAAGTCCGGAAATCCTGCTCGCCGTGCACAGGCAATTGTAAAAGCAGTGACAAATTACAACGACGCAAAATTGATTGCAGAACTTTCCGAAGGTTTGGGAGAAGCGATGGTCGGTATCAATGAACAGGAAATCGAACTCTTAATGGCGGAACGGGGAAAATAAGATGATTGGCGTTTTAGCACTGCAAGGTGGATTTATAGAGCATATAAACGCTCTTCGTAAGTTGGGGGTTCCCTCATTTGAAATCAGACAAAAGGCAGATCTCATAAACAAAGATATAAAAGGTTTGATTTTTCCGGGAGGAGAAAGCACGGTAATCGGAAAGCTTTTATGTGAACTGGAACTTTTTGATCCGCTGGATCGACTTATCAAAAGCGGAATTCCCGTATTTGGAACATGTGCTGGATTAATACTGCTTGCAAAGAAAATTGTGAATGATGACAGTGTATACTTCGAAGCAATTGATATTGCAGCAAAACGTAATGCGTTTGGTAGGCAGCTTGGAAGCTTTCATACGACAGGTGACTTTGCAGATCTAAAAAATGTTGAAATGACTTTTATCCGGGCACCTTATATTGAACAAGCAGCGAGCGATGTAAAAGTATTATCAAAAATAAACGAACATATTGTTGCGGCAATGCAGAGAAATGTATTAGTAACAGCTTTTCACCCAGAGCTGACGAATGACCTCAGGGTACACGAATTTTTTATAAAGAACTTATAATTAGAAAAAAGAATGGTAGCTTTTCGGTTGCCATTCTTTTGTTATCTTTATTCAAATATTCATTTCCTGCAGTTCATCCTGGAGCAAGATTGTTTTTGGAAGTGTATCTTCATATTTTTTCGCGTCACTTGATGCAACTTGCCGGAAATGCATCTTATCATCTTTTTCAAAAGGAATATGGTATACGACAAGTTGCTCAGGTTGTATCATACTGATGATCTCACGGCCAGCCGGCTTATTAACATAAAGCAGGTTTACAAATAGAGTATCAATATGGATACCGGCAAGCATTTTTTCAAAATAATCGACGTTATAATCGGCATCGGCAAGAAAAAGTAGATTTTTTTTATTCAGCTCAATTAGGAAACAATAGTTTTCCACATCTTTGTATGCGTCTCCTGCATGGATCGAATTAAAGTAAGTCACATGAACGCCATCTATAAGGCTAAGGCTTTTTTTATTATGCAAAGGTAAATCAAGGAATTCAACTTTTGTTTTACGAAGCTCTATCGTATTACGCAAATCCTCATATTCTCTGGTTTGCCTTTCCGGCAGAAAGAGCATCTGTATATCGTTATATAGTAAATATTCCTGCAGCGAGCCTGCGCTGAAATGATCTTCGTGGCAATGAGTAAAAATAACATAGGAAACGTTGTTAAACGGTATTTCGGAACGAATCAACTTGTGTAAATTCTCTTGCGAAACACTGCTGAACCCACTGTGATTCTTATCATGCAACGCGTCAATCAGCAGTTTTGTTTTTTCATATTCAATTAAAATACCTTGATTTGCAATCAACGTAACTTTTATTTCTTCGTTTGGCATATCGCTTATAAGACCCTTTCTCATTTACTTAAGTTAAATATGATAAAATTATAGCATCAATTATTCTTGGTATCATCTTCAATTATTAAATGGGGAGAATCAATAAAAAAGTAGGCGGTAAAATTTATACCACCTACTTTTTGCATCTTTGTTATTTATCTTCTCCGAATTTTGAGTCGATGAGATCAATCAACGAATTAACAGCTGTGATTTCATCTTCTCCTTCCGCATAAATCTCGACTTCGGTACCCTTATCCAAAGCCAAAGAGAGAAGCATGATAATGGATTTTGCATTTGCTTCGTCTCCGCTATCCAATCTTTTAATAAAGATTCTGGATTTAAATTTTGTAGCGTTTGCAATAAAATCAGAGGCGGGGCGAGCATGTAAACCTGTATTATTAGCAATAACAGTTTTCTTTGAATACATATAAAAATTCCTTTCTGACGATTATTGAAGAATTTCCGAGAGTTCGCTTTTTAGATATTGCTCAACTTCCGCCGCTGTAGACATCTCTTTGACCGCGGCGGCTAACTTTTTCGCTTTCTCAAAACTTAGGTGGGTTATAAGCTTCTTGGTACGTGCAACAGATCCGATGCCCATACTTAATTTATTGATTCCAAGTCCAATCAGAACTGCGGGAGCAAGAAGATCACCACCGAGTTCACCGCATACACTGACCGGTTTCCCTAACTTTGCAAATGCTTCCGTTGCATATCCCATCAGTCTAAACATGGCTGGATGATAACTTTGATAATATTCACTGATTTGAGGATTCATCCTATCAACAGCCGTTAAGTATTGACAGAGATCATTTGTTCCGAAGCTGGCAAAATCTACTTCTTTAGCCGCTTTATCGGCGATCAGAGCGATAGAAGGAATTTCGATCATAATTCCCACTTTTACATTTTCACTGTAAGCGATAGCATTTTGACGCAGTTCCGTTTTTACTTCCTCAATAAAAACCTTTGCTTTTCTTATATCGTCAAGACTTCCGACCATTGGAAGCATAAGCCATAGATTTCCGTAAACAGAGGCGCGGTAGGCTGCTTTAAGCTGGGTCTTAAAAATTTCCGGATGGCTGAAACATAAGCGGAGGGCACGGTTGCCGAGGAAGGGGTTTTCTTCTATTGGAAGATCCATATAGCTGACTGTTTTATCTCCGCCGATATCTAAAGTTCGAAGTATAACCGGCTTTTCACCATATGTCGTAAGTACTTTGCGGTAGATGGTAAACTGTTCTTCTTCCGTAGGAAGCTGTTCTTTACCTAAAAACAAGAATTCCGTTCGAAACAATCCGACACCGTCAACGTAAACGGAGCCTTCGAGTTCCTGTGGTTTTGCCGAACCGATGTTTAAATAGACACCGATGTTATGACCATCCTGCATGACAGGCTGCACCGATATAAATTCTTTTATTTTTTTAGCGTTTTCAGCATATTTTTGTTTTTCTTCTAGATAATATTCGATTTGTTCTGCGGAGGGTTCGGTAAAGATTTCGCCTTTTACCGCATCGACAATAACTTTTTCGTCCTGTCTTAAAACGGACATCATATTCTTTACACCCAAAACAGCGGGAATGCCGTAGCTCTTAGCAATAATAGCCGTATGAGATGTTTCCCCGCCGGTTTCGCTGATGATTGCAAGTACGTTTTTTCGGTCCAAGGTTGCTGTATCAGAAGGTGTCAGGTCATGAGCAACGACGATTGCCGGTTTTTCAAGAATGCTGAGATTTTTTTCTTCTATCCCCCGCAAGTTTCGAAGGAGACGATTTTTAACGTCGCGAATATCCGCTGCCCGTTCACGAATGAGTTCATCTGCAACCTTGTCAAGCATTTTAGCGTATTTATCAAATATACTGCTTACTGCATAGCTGGAACTATACTTCTTATTTGTTATAAAAAAGATGATATCTTCATCCATAACGGTGTCGAAAAGGATGTCAAGATGGGCTGAAAAGATCTTTGCTTTCTCATCTTTTTCCTGCTCCAGCTTATTTTTGATTTTGTCAAGTTCTCTTTTAGCCCGTTCTTTTGCGGTTTGATATTGTGCAACTTCTTCGGCTGTCTGCGATTCAGGTATGGTTTCTTCCTGAATCCGGGGAATAAAAGGAGTGTACAAATACACTTCTCCAACGGCGATTCCTTCAGAAACACTATTGCCTTCATATTTCATACAGCTATCTTCCTTTTAATTTTGTTTTAATTGGTGTGATAACGGAAAAAGGATGCACTTTTTGTATATTTGGACAAGTTTTTATAACTAATTATATAGTATAATTGTGTAAAAATTATGTCAAGGCCAAAAGAATTCATTAAAAATTGAAAAAATTGAAGAGATAAAAAATGAAAGCAAATACGGACATGCAGACATATTCAGACGTTTATTTGTGTTTTCTTTCGAGTATTGGATTTTACTATTTTTATCAGACAATTTACAACATCTGCATCAAGCTGGGTACTGGAATGAAGAAGCAATTCTTTTAATGCTGCCTCTTTTGTGAACGATTCTCTGTAAGGCCGATTACTGATCATCGCGTCATAAGAGTCTGCAACAGCTAATATTCGCGACATTAAAGGGATGTCATCATCCTTTAAACCTTTTGGGTAACCCGAACCATCCAGTCGTTCATGATGCATTAAAATGTATTGTGCGATTTCCGACATTGCTGCTGTTGAGTTAAGTATCCTATATCCGATTTCGGGGTGGCGCTTCATTTCATCCCATTCGCTTTTGGTTAGTAGCGATGTCTTATTTAATATTTCTTCATTCAGTGCAATTTTACCTATATCGTGTACAAGACCAATTACTTTCAGCTTGTTAAGATCGGATTCTTTTAAGCCAAGCGCTTTGCCGATCTTAAAGCAAAGGTCACTTACTCTTCTGGAATGTTTCTCCTCTCGTGGGTTTTTTTCAAATAAAGTATGTAAGATGGTGTCAATTGTTTTCCCTCTTACGCTGGACGTTTCAATCAGTTTGATGCGATACATTTTGTCTTCCGCAAATTTGATAATACTGTTGATATTTTGTTGATTATCAGTTTTTGTATCAAATCCAAAAGAAACCGATATTTTAATAGAGCCTATTTTCGAAGCGGAGCATTTGTTGCTAATAATATTTACGATTTTTTCCGTTTCTTCATAGCCTGTGTTCGGCAATAAAATAAGAAACTCGTCGCCGCCCCAGCGAGCAAGAATATCGTTTGGCCGGCAGGTATTTTTTAATACATTTGCAACCATACGGAGTAGCCGGTCTCCCATTTGATGACCGAACGCATCGTTAACAAGTTTTAAATCATTTACATCCCCAATGATAATGGAGACAGGGCTAATGTTAACAGTTTCAAATTTCCGTAATTGATCATCAAAAAACCTGCGATTGCATAATCCGGTAAGGCTATCGTGATAGCTGTTGTATAAAATAATTTCTTCATTTTTCTTTGATTCGGTAATATCCTGAACCACCCCGGATATAACGGCCACTTTGCTTACCTTATCTAAAACTAATTTGGAACTTAAAAATAAAAAGCGTTCCTGCGAGTCATTTAAACGTTTAATTTTATATTGCACTTCTAAGTTTTTTTGTTTTTTTAATTGTTCAAGTATTTGATCCACTTTTGATCTATACTCCGGGTGAATACATCGAAGTGCTGTCTTAAATGGCAGTTCTGGAACATAAGGCGCAATTCCATGAATCCGAAACGCTTCTTCGGAAGCATGAATTTTCATTGTTTTTAAATTTAGTTCCCAGCTGCCGACATGTGCTACCATTTGTGCCATACTTAAGCGGCTTTCGCTTTTTTTTAAATAGTTACGTTCATCTAAAATTTTGCTCAGCATTTTATTCACTGTTTTGCTTAAAACAGACAATTCACTGCCCAAAAATTCCGGGAGTTTTTCAAAAACTTCGCTGTCTAAATTAATACCTTCTATTCGTTTTGTCAGTGTATCAATCGGCTTTGAAATGTATTTGTTCAGTAGTAGAAGCACAAAAAGCAGAACGATTATAATAAATGCAGAAAAAAAACCGCATAGAACGGATATCTGGGATTGACCCGTTATAAAAAAACGCATCTCTCTTTTTAATACTAAAACCGGAAATGATGACTTATTTGAATTGTTTAATAATACGTATCCTGTAATCGTTGCATCATCTTTATTTACTACGGTTTTATTCGCCGTGTTCCCGGGATAAAATAAGGTTTTATCTTGCAAAGAAGCTACTGTGATTTCTCCTCCTGTTTGCCGACTTAAATCATAGATCATATCATTATCGATTACCCGACCTATTATCATTGTTCCGTTTTCTGGTTTTTTTCGTAACGAATCGGTTACATCTGATTCCGCAACGATGAAATATTGCTGGCCGAATTTTATTATGTTTGGTATGGCATTTTCTTTACTAAAAGCATGGTCTATATCTTGAATCAAATGTTCCGGAAAGGCTGTAAACTCTTTATTATTTAGATCAAAGTATGATTTATACACAACAGAATGTGTTTTACTATAAATAATAATAAAATTTACATTTAGGGTTATAAAGTCAGTTTTTGTAAGATTTCGGCTTGGAAAATCGGGGTTTGTTAAATTGCAAAATTCATAAGTATCATCCCAATGCCCCCAGTCTTCCGCTACTGTTTTATATCTTGATTTTTTCTCGTTAAAGTACGAAGTGATATTATTTATATTATTTAACATTTGTTTCTTTTCCTGATCGATTAGAAGTTTAGAAAAAAAGAATTGGAATAATAAATTTGCAAATATAATTAAAACAAATGTACTTGCTATTAAAATAATAGAGAGTTTATGGCTTATTTTCAAAAAATTCCCTCCGTATCAGGTTGAAAAAATTGTATAATAATGATTAATATTACCATTTTTTATCAAAATTTACAAGAATTTGTACTTTCCGAAAATAAAGCCGGATGCAAAAAAGCATCCGGCTGAGGCTATCGATACAGTCGACAGCCTTCGAGAGGGAATCCGATTCCCCCTCGATACTTCCCCAGGTGCGGACAAAATCTGAAGATTTTGTCCAATGTGTCCTCCGGCGGCGCATGTCCGCCTGCGGACTAATCTTACATTAAGGGGTTTCGACCCCTTAACAATCCCTAAATATACTTTTTCGACATTTAAAGCCGGATGCAAGAAAGCATCCGGCTTTAAATAATAATGATTTTATAAATACTAACTTTTTAACGAAACGGAGACTTCTGCAGTCATCCCGGACTTTAATATTCCTTTCTCATCCGTAATAGCTACTTTTACTTTTGTGGCAATATGCTTTTCATCTGGGGTCGATTGTTTATCTTTGGGTGTGTATTCATGCTTCAGAGCAATATAACTCACTCTGCCGGTTAAGGTACCTGTCGGTGTTTTAACAGATAGTGATTGATTATAATAGATTTTATCTAAATATTGATCCGGTATGTAGCAAAGAACATATAAATCGTTAGAAACGGCAATATCGGCGATATTGCTACCGATGTTTACCACGTCGCCCTGTTCATAATTTTTGCTGATTATGATTCCATCGTTTTGTGCAGTAATGTTGCATTCTTTTAAGTTATGGTTAGCTAGATTTAACTGTGCGACGGATTGTTCGACATCGGCTTTTGCAGCGTCAATTGTTTGCTTTGTTGATCCCTTTTTAAGAAGCTTAAGTTGTGCATTAGCGGCTTCTAAATTTGCCCGTGCGATTTCAATAGATTGTGTAGTGGACCCGTCTTCGAGAAGTGTAAGTGCTGTTTTCGCGCTTTCAAGTTGTAATTTTGCAGACATCAGTTGTTTTTGCGACGTATCGGATTTTAACTTTGCAGAATCAAGATCATTTTGGGACAAAGCGCCGGATTTGAATAAATCCAATGCTTTAGAGTATTGGGTTTTATTATAATCATAAGTAATTTGAGCTAAATTAACACTTTCCTGAGCATTCGATACATTGATTTTGCCTTGTTGAATTTGTTCCGACCGGTTTCCTGCAAGCAGCAGATCCAGTTGTGCTTTCGCGGCGTGAACCTGAGCTTCTGCTTGCTCAATTTGTTCCGGACGTGTTCCGGCAAGAAGTTCTTGAAGTTTTGCCTTTTTCATGTTTACGATCGCTTGCTGTTGCAGGACCGCATAGCTTTGGTTGGTATTATCAATAACCGCAATAATATCTCCTTTTTTAACCGGCTCGCCCTGCTGGAAATTGAACTGAATAATTTTACCGGAGAAGGTGCTTACAGCGGATACAATATTGTTTTGGATATCTCCTTTTAATATTAAGTCGTTTTTTAATCCGGAGCAGCCTGATGTAAAAAAGACAAAAATTATAATCAAAATAAAAGCTTTTTTCATAATGCAGCCTCCCTTGAGAGTTCTATCTTATTATCGGTTATGCTAAGTCCATGCAGGATATATTGTGCAAGATAATCCGGCTCTTTATCGTAATCTACATTAAAATGAAATGAAGCGATAAAAATTGTAAAAAAGTATCCCATCATGGAAGTCAGCAGCAGATGAACAATAGTTTCGCTGGGAATATTTATGATTTGCCCCTTTTCTTTGAATCGATCAATTGCCTGAATAAGCTTCTCCATGTTCGGGAACAAAACCGATTCCGACATGGTATCCCGCAGTTCCGGATGAAGGGGCACTTCCTGAACCAGTACTTTGATAAGAGGGGTATTTTTTAATATGAACTCTTTTCGGTTTTGAATGACATCTTTTATAAAGTCCTCGAATTTTTCATAGGGACTTTCAAAAATTCGTGTTAAATCGCTCATATGGCTTTTTGAGGAAGGAGATTTATTTAGATAATTGGGGATAGCAAGCAACATTTCAAGTTTTGTTTTATAATGCCGAAAGATCGTTCCTTCCCCGACACCCGCTTTTTTGGCAATTTCACTGGTTGTTGTAGCCGAATAGCCTTTTTCTGAAAATATTTCTATGGCAGCGCTTATAATACAAATTTGTTTATCTGTCATAGTTATATTGGTGTTTTCTGACTCGGATAATTCTTTAAAGAAATTCTTAAGGCTCATTTTTTCACCCCATTATCGCTCATATTTTTCGGTGCTTTTTTAAGGCTAGAATATTGGCAACGGTAAAAAAGGCACAGAAAGCAATTAAGACAACAACATCTGTTGCGATATCATTCCAGCCTTTTCCGCGGATCATAATGTTTCTCAAAGCATCGGCAGCATACCATAACGGCATGATACGTCCAATATACTGAAGCCACGGAGTCATTGTGCTCAAGTCAAACAAGCCTGAAAAGAATACCTGTGGAACTACAATAATTGGGATAAATTGAATCATTTGAAGCTCGTTATTGGCATAAGCGGATATGAACGTTCCAATTGTCAAGGCGACTAACGCGGTCAATATCGTTATGAGAAGTACCAGAATAAAGGAACCGACCATCATGATATTCAAAATACTAATGGAATACCATGCGATGAGTGATGACTGTAATATGGTAAAGACGCCGAAACCAAGAATATATCCCATGACAAGTTCCCATCGCCGTAAAGGAGTGGCAAGGATACGTTCAAGTGTTCCGGTATCCCGCTCGCTTAAGAACGAGACTCCTGCAATTAAAAAAACAAAAAAGAAGATAAAGAATCCAATTAAAATGGGACCAAAATTATCAAAAGACGACATGTTTTTATAACCGTACAAATAAGTGATGTCCGGTTTAATCATCGAGATTGTTTGCTGCAATGCATTTTGTGTAAGCCTGATTACTGCATTACTTTTTGATGGATCGCTTCCTTCCAGTTTAATGTACGGAATACCACCCCTAAAATTGATCACTGCGTCGATCTTGGACAATTCAAGTGCGTTCTCCGCTTCATATTCAGAATAGCGTACTATTTTAGCATCATTGTCTTCTAATTTATTTATAAAGCTGAGCGGTGCATTTACAACTCCGATTTTCGGATGGTATTCAGCTCCGTTAAAAATGAAGGACATTAAAGTCAAAACAAGCATCGGCGCTAAAATCATTAAACCAATTGTTCGTTTATCGTGACCTTGTTGGCGTAAAATGCGGAGCATAACCGCTTTTACTCTCATTCTCTTGCACCTCCGTAGAACAGAAATGCATCTTCGATTGTATTTGAAGAAGTCGCTTTTTTTAGTTCATAGGGAGAACCCACTGCTATCAGTTTTCCTTCCCGAATCATTCCCAGATTGTCACATTTTTCAGCCTCATCCATAACATGAGTCGTAACCAGTATCGTCGTACCGTTTGAACGCAATTTATAAAGTTCCTCCCAGACAGACTTTCGAAGTACGGGGTCAATTCCTACGGTAGGCTCATCGAGTATTAATACCGGAGGCTCATGTAAAAGAGCAATTGCTAGGGAGAGACGGCGTTTCATACCACCTGAATATTGCTTGACTTGTTTTTTTAAATGTCCAGATAATTCAACCAGTTGCATGACTTCTTCTATACGCTGTTTTTGACGGGCTTTTGAAAGTTCGTACATGGAGGCAAAAAATTGTAGATTTTCGAGTGCAGTAAGTTCTCCGTACAAGGCATCGGATTGTGCCATATATCCGACTTTACTCATCATTTTCAGGCTGGGCATTTTTTCGCCAAGCAGGTAGATTTCACCGCTTGTAGCTGTTTCAATTCCTGCAATCAATTTTACTAAAGTTGTTTTCCCGGAGCCGGACGGACCGAGGAGCCCTAATATCTGAGAGTATGGTACTTCGATATTAATATCAAAAAGGACTGGCTTTTTACCGAACGATTTATTAATGTGATCAGCCCGGATACAAGGCAAGTGGTTTATGCTAGTTGCACGATCCATAGAACTGCTCCTTTTCTCTGAGTGAGTGTTCACTCACATAAGCAAATTATACGTATATAACTTGTCTTTGTCAATTAAATTTAATAAATAAAAGGACTCCAACTTTTAATAGTTTGAGTCCTTTTGTATCTTTTTAATCTGGAGCGGGTGAAGGGAATCGAACCCTCGCGTTCAGCTTGGGAAGCTGACATTCTGCCATTGAATCACACCCGCAGACGGTATCTCTTATTATAGCGATTTACATACATTAAGATTTCAAGTATTTTTTTATTGATCTGAATTACTGCATGAATTTTATTAATTCAATGATACCCATTAAAATTGGCTGGTGAAGCAGATAGATCCAAAGAGTTTTTCGCCCCGCAGACGCAAAAAACGGAGATTTAAAGTCATAAAACAAAGCGGGCAGTTTTCCCGCCAGGATGAGTTTCCCAAACCATATTCCGAATAAATAAATAAACATCCATGGAAAAATGGGAAAGTAATCGGTTGAAACAAAATTAGGAGTATAAAGCCCAAACAACCATAAATAAGGGATGGAATGCGGCTGATCCAGATAATATTTCAAGATAATAAAAAGTATTACAAATACAGCAGGATGAATCTTAGTAACAATACGATCTATTTGCTTGCTAAATAACGCATACAAGAGGGCGCAAACACCAAGAAAATGCAATATCCCGAATTTAACATATGCTTCCGGGTCAAACCACCATGTAATAATCGTCACGGCCAAAGCTGCAAGCACTATTTTTATTGCTCGTTTCATATTGTTTCGCGAGAATTGGGTGGAAGCTCCGGACATCAGAATAAAAAGCGACGCAAATAAAACCTGAAGGAAATTGACAAACGGATTAAATAAAATATAGGCAGGAAAGGAAGTAAAAGACACAAGGTCATAAAAAAAATGATACAAAACCATAAGCAGGATCGATAATCCGCGCACGGCGTCAATAATTTCAATACGTCCATGTCGGTTTTTCTGCATGTCCATCTGAACGATCCTGCCTTTCTGTATTCTTTACATGCAATGACAGTAGGAACCTTTTTTAATTGTTAGCCTTTATTCTATGTTTTTAAACATCCGAGGCTTGTTACACGTTAAAGCGGAACAGAACAACATCACCATCGCGCATAATATATTCTTTTCCCTCAGACCGGACCAATCCTTTTTCTTTGGCGTTTGCAAGCGATCCGCACGCCATTAAATCATCAAAATGGATGACTTCCGCGCGGATAAAACCACGTTCGAAATCCGAATGGATTTTTCCGGCAGCCTGCGGAGCACGCGTACCTTTTTTAATTGTCCATGCGCGAACTTCCGGTGCACCAGCCGTTAAGTAAGAAATCAACCCTAAGAGCAGATAACAAGCCCCGATTAAACGGTCAAGACCGGATTCGGGCAAACCGAGTTCCGACAGGAAAAGGGCTTTTTCTTCATTATCCATACCGGAAATTTCCTCTTCCATTTGAGCGCAGATAGGAATTAATTCGGAATGTTCTTCTTTTGCAATATTGCTGACTGCTGTATATCTGGGGTTTTTATGGTAGTCGCCTGCAAAACCCGCTTCATCCATGTTAGCTGCATAAATCACCGGTTTTCCGGATAAAAGATCAAAAGTTTCAAAGAGCTCTTTTTCCTCTTCGGAACATTCCATTGTGCGGGCCGTCAGACCCTTTTCAAGATGTTCTTTTAAACGTTCCAGAAGTTGAAGTTCCGGACCATATTTTTTATCTCCCTTAAAAAGCTTGGCTGTCTTATCAATCCGACGGTCTAATATTTCAATATCTGAAAGGATCAATTCTAAGTTGATGGTTTCAATATCCCTTTTTGGGTCCACACTTCCGTCTACATGTATGATGTTATCATTGTCAAAGCAACGAACCACATGAACAATCGCATCCACCTGTCTGATATGGGATAAAAATTTATTGCCAAGCCCTTCACCTTTTGATGCTCCCTTTACAAGACCCGCGATATCAACAAATTCAACAACTGCCGGAGTCAACTTTTTGGGATGATACATCTCCGAAAGGCTGTCTAGCCGATGATCGGGAACAGGAACGACACCGACGTTGGGATCGATTGTGCAAAACGGATAGTTTGCCGCCTCCGCCCCGGCATTGGTAATTGCGTTAAAAAGGGTGCTTTTGCCGACATTGGGCAAACCGACAATTCCGAGCTTCATAATGTTGGATATTCCTTTCTTTTTGCAAGAATCGCAGATTGATTAAAAAGGATAACTTTGAGTTAAAAATCAAAAATAAGGCGAATTTACCAAATAAACGGACCTTTTTAATCTTTGTATGGAATTCATACGAAGTATTATACATGATTGAGCTATAAGGGTAAAGTACGCTGAAATAACTTTTTGGATTTGCCTATAATAATTTAAAAGAATTTGAGGAATCTCATGGAAAATTTATAAGTTATGCAAAGGCTTCATTAAGTGCAATTGAAGATATATATAAAGTACAGATACCTACATCAGAAATAGGTTTTATATATGACCTGTCTCTTATACACAT
>JANZZB010000186.1 GCA_026419635.1 Clostridiales bacterium
CGTCGGCAGCGTCAGATGTGTATAAGAGACAGTTCCTAATCCAACCGATCCGACTTATCCGGGGACTTGGCAAAAGGCGTATTTGGCGCAGGTGATCGACTTGTCGCTGCTTCCAGATCGTGATTGTTTCTGCTTTACCCAGCTTAGTTTCTGGGGAGCCAGATATGACCGCCGGAACGGTTCAAATCCCGAAAATTCGTTTAGCTTGCGTACAAGTGCATTGATTTTCTGCGGTGACGTCCGCACTCAAATCCGCAACGGTACTCTAAATCCCGACGATGCAATCGCTACCGTTGTCATTATGGAAGGTGTGCCTGATCAAGTAACGGCAACGCCGTTATCACCGCCGCAAGATATAAAAGTAACGGGATATGACTTTGAATCGTACTATTTCCTTGATTTTTGCTGTAAATGTCCTCCGGATAAATGTAAATGCAGCGGTGAATCAAAATTAACACTGGTGTTTATAGCCGAAGAAGTCAACAATCCTAAAAATACCGGCGAATTATTCGGTGGTGTCTGGTATATTGACGATGTATTTTTATCTTAGAAGGGAGGATTCATGGTGAGTTATGGTTCTGTAGCCGATATGTTCGGTATAGATGTTGCCGGCCTTTGTGATATTAGTGCTTTTGATTTAAATACAAATCCTTACTGGACGCAAATTTCTATTCCCGAAACATTGATTATTCCCAGTCAAAAACCTAGTATCGAGCAAATTAATGCGGTTAACGTTTCGGCAAACATCTTGAAAACAAAAGCAATTGTTACTCCGCGTTGTCCTCTTGACACTTCCAATAAATTAATACCTAACTTTGAAGGGCGAATCGTTACAGGCCGGAAGTTAATTGTTGAAGGGCAGCTTTGCCAAACCGTATCTTACACTGCGGGTATTCCTGAGCAAACGGTGCATTCCGTTCATTTTGTAGTACCATTTTCTGCATATATTGTGATTCCTAAATATATCACTATAGGGACAGAACAGGTGGACACGCTAAATGTTAACTTTCAAATAAACGTTTGTGTAGAAGATGTATTTATCAAGGAATTTCGCGACAGGTATATATTCAAAAACGTGACGTTATTGCTTCAGGCGGTGCCGGCTCCTAGCGCGATACAATGCCCGGATGAATAGGAGAAGGAGGGAACAAAATGGACGGTATCGATAACCAAATCGAATTATGCGAGGATAACGACAAGATTAACTTAGGATCAATTTCTTGCACCTCGGTCTGCAAGATGAAATTTTCCAAGCCTGAAGAACAGGAATGTGAGCAATTGGTAAGAGTGAAGGGTGTATGTCCGGAGACTGTCGTTTCGGAAATGTTGGCTCTTACTACTGACCGGAGGTGGGCTCAGTTATTTATTCCTGAAGCATTGTGTGTTCCCGAGCCAAAACCCGACATTGAACAGTTATTAGACGTTACGGTGGTTTCGCAGCTTATTTCCCAGCGGGTAGTTAGGACACCGGTACTGATAAGGAAAGATGCTTACGGCATTGAAACTATCGTGCCGATTGAAAATGCTGAGGGTCTGATTACCACAGGCAAAAAGTTAATTATTGAAGGGGTTCTAAGGCAAAAATTTGTTTACACTGCAGCAGTTGCCGATCAATCGGTTCATGCAATGCACTTTGATGTACCATTTTCGGTTTTCATTATTTTAGACAAAGATGATCCGCTTACCAGAAAATTTAAAATTGACATGTGTGTTGAAGATATTTTTATTGCCGGTTGTACCGCTAGGCAAATATTTATTAACGTAACTTTGTTCGTCAAGGCAACACCGCTTGTTTGTCAGTAATAACGGGGAGGTGTAAGTATGTTTTGTAAGTGCGTCGACAGTGCCGTAGAAATAGTAGGATTGTGTGACCCTCTTAAAATTGTATTTGAAGATGTTCAGAATCCCAAAGACAGAAACTGGTCGGAAATATCCATACCCGAAGTGCTGACATTGCCTTGCCAAAAGCCTAACATTGAGTCAATTGACAAGGTCTACATTAAAGTGAAGATTATTTCTAAGAGGATTATTGCAACACCGGTCGGCACAAAAAATGAAGAAGGAACAAAACTTACCGGCAAAAAAATGTTGGTTGAAGGAATACTTTGCCAAAAAATTGTCTATACGGCCGCTGTATGTCAGCAATCCGTGCATTCCGCACATTTTAACGTTCCTTTTTCAACTTTCATCGTTTTAAATCCCGAAATTTCGTTAACTGATACTGTATGTATAGAAACTTGCATAGAAGATGTTTTTGTTAAAGCCGTCAACTGCAGGCAGATATTTAAAAACGTTACTTTGTTTCTGAGGGCTAAACTTGCGCCTCCGTCACCGTGCCATACCGTTTGACGGTGAAATAGAGGTCGCTTCAAACGTGAAGCGACCTTTGCAATTTGCTTAACGCTTTACTTTACTTTCGGACAGGCCGTTGGTTGCAAAAAGGAATAACAGCGCATACTAAATAGGGGAAGTTTCGTAATTATGGTTAATATTTCTTAAAAATTAAAAGTAAAAACGTTGGCAGGAATTGTACGCCGGGCAGAGAATGTGAATAAAAATGTTTTAATTAGCAAAAATGTTCGGTATATCTGACAGCGGAGGAGAATCGATGACCAAGATACGGAGAATAGAAAGAATAGTAGCGATTACCAAGCTGCTGGTGGAAACGCCTGGCACACTTTTTCCTCTGGGCTATTTTTGTGAATTGTTTGATCTAGCAAAATCATCCATCAGTGAGGATTTGCTAACCGTTAAACAAGCATTTGACAGGTTTAATTTAGGCGTTTTGGAGACTGTGGCCGGAGCCTCGGGCGGCGTCAGGTTTATCCCCCAGCGCAGCGGTGAAGAACAACGGCGCATTTTCTCTGAACTTGCCAGCAGGCTGGCCGCGCCCGAACGGATTATACC
>JANZZB010000187.1 GCA_026419635.1 Clostridiales bacterium
ATGTCTTTGTATCCTGATAAGGCATTTTTGCCGTTGCACCACACAAAATAACACAGATCAGCATGCGTCCGTTTCTTCGCGCCACTGTTACTAGCGTATGTCCGCACTTTTTTGTATATCCGGTTTTCCCAGCAAATACACCCTCGTAATTATAGGGTGTGTTTTTCATCATCTTTACCCATTTGCAAAACTTCTGGAATCTGACTGCAGGTTGGTGGGCGACATGGTAAAATGAACTTTTTGTTAATTTTTTTTATCTTTACCACAGATATGAACTGTAATGCATATTAACTACAAAATAATATAAAAACCCAAAAACATTCCGGTTATGCATGCTTATCGCTGTCAGTTCAGATTTTATCTGATAAGAATCATTTATAGTACCAATACAAAAAGACGGTTACCGCTATATCGGTAACCGTCTTTTGTATAGCATCATCAATTGAAATATTTAATAATTGCTTATTGCTTTGTCTTTTTTAAGATTCGTCTTTTATAATAAACAACACCAAGCAGCACTACTAAAATAAAAAGTAAAAGAAGAGCAATCTTGGAATAGGTATTCATATAACCTATAATTTTTATCCATGATTCCCCTGCTAACGCCCCAAGGTAAACTAAAACTGCATTCCATATAAAAGTGCCGACAGCAGTTAAAATCAAAAATTTTGCAAGATTCATTTTCGCGATACCCGCAGGAATAGAAATAAGGCTGCGTACTATCGGAATAAAGCGGCAGAAGAAAACCGTTGACATACCCTTTTTTGAAAACCATGCAGTAGCTTTATAAACATCGTCCTTTTTAATGCGTAAGAGCTTTCCAAAGCGGCTTTCAAAAAATTGCTGCAATTTTTCAGAGCTAATCCATCTTCCAATTAAATAAAGGACAATTGCTCCCAGCACAGAACCCACCGTAGCAAACAATATAACAAACCAAATGTTCATAGAGGTATAGGTGGTCATAAATCCGCCGAAAGTCAAAATAACCTCTGACGGAATAGGAGGAAAAATGTTTTCAACCGCGACTAAAAGTAAAATTCCGACGTAACCAAACTGATTTAAGACTTGTATAATCCAATTTTGCATACCCTTTCTCCTTTAAGAGAGTATTGAGCTGTATATAGTCTGTTTTGTAATAACTGATTTATTACACGTTGTATGACGGAAAAGGTTGCAGTTTTTATTTTTATTCGTTACTTTGGAAGTAAATTATAAAAGATCTGCGCCATCTGCGATCTGGTTGTAACACCTTCCGGATTGAGTTTGTGATTGCTTCCTGTTATGGCACCGCATGATACAAATCTTAAAAATGCATTTTTTGCATATGCCGCAATGATATTGGAGTCAGCAAAATCCGAAAGGCTTACATGAACCGCCGATACCGGCAATTTTCCAAGTGTTTTGAGACAACGATAGAGAATTACAACCATATCCTGACGAGAAATCTGTCCGTTCGGATTATATTGATTTTTGCCAACACCCTGTGTTATTCCCATTTGTTTGGCGGCAGACAGGTAACCAGTATAATAGGTGTTCCCGGCGTCTGTAAAGTTATCGGATGATGTTGCATCCGGCTTTATACTATATGCTTTCATCAGCAGAGCAATAAATTGCCCTCTTGTAAGCGTGGCATCCGGATAGTACCGTTTGCTTCCCGCACCTGTAGCGATATTCTTCGATGCAATAAAATTTACTGCGGTACTATACCACTCTGAATTAAGCACGTCTGAAAAGTATTTCCAATTGTTGCTTTTGTTAATCTTGTATGAATCGACGGCTGCCATGGTGTCAACGCGATAGGTCGTTACCGTAAGGGTGTCTTTGCTTACCTGAATGTTTGAAAAAGTCGGAACATTAAGCTGCATACGCACCGCAGAGTATGCTTCGGGGGCTGTTTTAATTTTGTAATACTTGCTTCCGGTTGCTGAGCCGGCTGTAATATATAGAGTACCGGTCGGGTTTACGATTCCGCCTTTTGAATCCGTTGTCTGCGTCTTCTGCGCAGTGCCGCCCATCATTTGATATGTCCTTGTATAGCAGTGGTCATGTCCTGAAAGCACAATATCTATATGATATTTGTCAATTACCGGATACAGACTTTTCCTTAATGAAACAATTGAAGCTTCCGTCGAATGGGCTGCCGAACTATAAATTGACTGATGGAACATCAAAATGGTCCATTTTACACCGGGATTTGCCGCAATTGCTTCTCCCATAAAGACATCGTGAACAGATACATTCGTATTGTTTGTGTTGAGCACCATATACAGTGTGTTGCCATATCGGAACCAGTAGTCGTATGTTCCCTGAGCGGACGTATTGGGAAGATCATAATGATATGTAAAGAGCGTATTGATCGCGCCATTGTCATGGTTTCCAACAGCAGGCGCCAACGGTATGGACTTTAGTTCCGCCGGGGCAAAAAAAGAATCGTATTCAGTTTCTGATTTTGAATAATCGACCTGATCGCCCGCGCTCAATATAAAACTACAGTTACCTAATTTTGAAAGCACTTTTTTAAGTGTATTCTTCCAGCTTAGAGAATCGTCTGCAATGCTTCCGCTAGCGCCAATCTGCGGATCGCTTAAAAAAATGGCATTATAGCTTTCACTGTTGCCTGTTTTGAAGAAAAAAACCGGACTGTAAGATGTACCATCAGATATACGATATGCGTACTCAGTAGCTGCTTTAAGTTCCCTCACGGTAACCTTATTTGAATAAAAACCTCCTGTAGAGACAGCGGTTACACCCACATATCTTACAGCAGATTCAGGGAAGACAAATCCCTTCATGTCAGACTTTTTAGCGAACTGTACAGAACAGGTTGTATTCCCGGCATTGGAATACCAACAGAAATTCATCTCTGTTTCGTCCTTTCCCGGTTGCAGCGTGATATCCTTATAG
>JANZZB010000188.1 GCA_026419635.1 Clostridiales bacterium
CTGATGGGAGCCATAATCATCATTGAAAGAGCAAACGGTGAAAGCAAAATACCGGCGATGACGGGATCAATTGCCTTAATTCCCTGGAAATAAAAAACAAGCAGAAATGTTACCGCACCGCGCGCGATTCCGTTTAGAAGATTACTGCTGAAAGCAAGAGCCAGTATCCTCGATTTGAATAATGCCAAATCCAGCATCGGCTGTTCAATTTTGTTCTCGACGTAAATAAACAAGCCGAGAAACAAGCCCGCAATCGAAAACATGGAAATAACCATAACATTTCCAAACCCATATAGTCCGCAAACGGTCAGTGCCATAAGCAAAGAAGTCATACCAATGGTGAACGTGATCGTTCCGCTCCAATCGAACGTCTGCTTTTCGGGCAGAACATCCAGTTCGCGAAGCTGAATAATAGCCCAAATTGTTCCGATTATTCCGATCGGTATATTGATGTAAAAAATAGTTCTCCATCCGAAGTTGACAAAAAATCCGCCCAGAATAGGCCCAATAACAATTGCTACGCTGATAATCATACCGTTGATGCCCATCGCTTTTCCAAGCTCATTTTTTGGAAACGCGTCCGCGACAATCGGTGTGCTGTTCCCGACGAGCAAAGCACCACCAATCGACTGAATAAACCGAAATAGCAAAAGCTGTGCTCCTGAAGCAGATAAACTACATAAAACGGAACCTATAGTAAAGACGATAAAGCCGGATATGTAAAGTTTTTTTCGCCCAAACATATCAGCAATTCTACCGATAGCTGGAACAAGAATCGTCAGCGAAAGCATATAGATCATAATAGTCCACATAATAACGTCCATGCTGGCGTTTAAGTCTTTCATTATAACCGGCAACGCAATCGTCAGAGTGCTGCTGCTCAATACGGAAAAAAGTGCCCCGAGTGTCGTACAGGACAGGGCGATCCATTTGTACTCTATTTTTTTCAATTGCCATTCTCCTTGTCGCCTACTTTGACGTCAAACGCTTTTTTAGCCATTTTGTACAGGATTTCTTCAATCTCCTGTTGCTTAGCTTTCGGCTGGTCAGATATAAGAAATTCCTCCCATTTGCTGATTGCGTCCCGTATGACCGGTATTACATTCCATCCTTTTTGCGTTAAAAATACTTTATACGCACGCTTGTCGTTAAAATCCACAAGCTTTTCAATGTAACCTTCATCCTCCAACTTTTTTAAGGACTTTGCAATACAGCCTTTGTCAATTTTCAGTTGATCAGAAAGCTCTTCCTGACTGATACCGCCATTTCGGTCTAACGTTAGTAGGATCCGGTGCTGCCCGCTGCCGATGTTATAGGGTTCCAGCTGTTTACTTAAATAACTTTGCCCAAACCGGTATATGATCGAAATCCATTTTCCCAAATGGGATTCATCGTTATTCATTGCTTCTCCCTCCAAATGCGGTGTGCAAAATTAGTTGACATTGCAACGATTATTATAAGCAAAAATGGTTGCATCTGCAACCATTAGAGTAACTAAAATTATCGTCTTTGCCCCAACTTTAATTAGGAAAACTGTCACATTTTGCCTGTCCGCTACTTCCCCATACATTCATTGATCTTCTCCAGAGTATTTAGGTTTCTTGAGGTCAACCTACTTTTATATTTTTTGTCGCCGAGTACCTTTGAGCCAAATTCAGAATCGAGCGTAGCGCCTTTCGGAACAATCCAAAACGCCCCGTCCCCAAACGGATGAAATTGTTCGTCTGGTCTGTGCGCCATAAAGCAGAAGACGTGCTCCAGCTCTTTCGGTAGGTCATTGTCCTCGCAGAGCAGGTAATAGTTATGGTAACCGTCTGGAACGGAGATTTTTTTCGCAGCGGAAACAATATCCCGGATTTCATTCCGGTTTCTAATCAGAACATGAGCGTCGTAGTCAAATCTTGCACCAAGCTCTTTTTCAATGAACAGTTTTAAATCCTGCCTACTGACATTCTGCGTGTCCGTTGCAATTACGTTTCCCGTCGCAAGGATTGTCTTTACATCCCCAAACCCTATCTTACAGAATGTGTCTTTAAGCTCATCCATTTTAATTTTTATTCTGTTTACGTTGATTCCCCGCAAAAATACGCAGTATGTTTGTGGCATAAAATCCCCACTTACTAATTTTTATTATAGGAATTCCGGAATATATTTTTTATTTTTTCTATTTACCATTGATTCGGATTCTCGGAAAGTTCAAGCAATCGCTTAAACTGCCAGTTTCGCTCCTTCTCAGCTGCATAAGGATCGGCGTCTGATGCAAATGCGGCAGCTTTGGCGGCATAAATAGCGGCATTTACCGCGTGATCTGCAACATGGGCCGTTGCAGCTGCATGCCCGGCGGAGTGGGCGGCGGCGCATGCCGCACGGTTCCCTGCTTCTCTTGCAGCGGCATGGGCGGAAAATGCGGCTTCTCTTGCTTCAGAAACCTTACATTCGCCTCGTACCCACATTCTTGCAATTTCTATCGCCAGGTCTATCCGATTGTCAATCTGGTGTTTCTCCTTGTAATATTTCAAAACATGATCTGCGCAGTCGGCAGCCCAGGTCGCAAGTGTCTTTTGATCTAAATTTCGGGCAAGCTTAGCTATCTCTTTATCCATATTCGTACCGTCCGGTTTTCGCTTTTCCATTTTCTGCACCTGCTTTGTGTTTTTACAAAATTCAACTTGCTTTTTCATAATATTGGGCCAAAACGCAAACGTTATAAAATTCAGCAGATCGTATTTATCATAGCCCATTTTACCGTGTTTAACAACATAAGAAAACTTTGAAGCCCCGCCAAATGATTTGGCGGGGCAATAATAAAACAGCTTGTCGAAAAAGCATCTTTAGGGGACTTACGGGGTCGAAACCCCTTAAGGTGAAGGGAGACGAACCCCGACCC
>JANZZB010000189.1 GCA_026419635.1 Clostridiales bacterium
CAGAAAGAATAATGCCTCCCGCCTCATATTCCGCTTTCCACACTTTTTTATAAGAAGCGTAACGGTCAACGGCAAAAAAGGTTGATGCTGCATAAGCATTTACATCCCCCGGTTTGCTTCCGAATTCTCCGTTTAAGTACATTCGAATCAAAGATGAAGATGGCTCATCATATTGTGGGAATGCAAGACGCCGAAACGATATTCCAAGCATTTCAAGATTGTTTGTAAGCCGGATAAATTGGGTCGATTTGCCGGAAGCATCCGTTCCCTCCAATACAATCAACTTTCCGTTCATCTTTTCAGATCTACCTTTCATTCTATGTAAGTAGTATATAACGAGAAGCTCTCTTGCAGTTTAGCAAACAGCATTCTAAACTTATACTACATTAAATTTCCGTATTTTTCACGCATCAAAGCCTGATTACCGCAGCACATCTTCCCTTCCGAGCATTCATCATATGTACAGGAAGGTCCAGCTTTTGAGAAGAGTGCAGGCGAGACAGCATAACACAATTTCAACATTTTTTCAGCAAGCTCTCTAATTTCCCATTGTGCGCGCATACAGCAACGAAGCTTAAAGAAATGAAAAAGCGATCGTACATTCATTGTAAGCAGCACTTGCGTCTCACACGCGTTTGGAAGAACATATCGTGCATCTTCGATTGCCATTTTTTCAGCGTCTTGGCGGGCCTTTTTCTCTGGTATGCCATTTGATAAAAATGTTTCATAATGTTTTTTCTGAAGCAGATCGGAAAGCTCGTCATACGCTGCTTGATCTTCAATCATCAACTTTAAGAAGATTTCTTTGGCTTCCGGAATAGCTTCAATTTCAGGAGGGATGACATATTCAAAGGATCCTTCTCTGACATAGCGTTGTGATTTAACACTATACGACGCAATGCGATGCCTCGTAAGCTGTGCCAAAAGCGAACGCGAAACACCCTCAACTGCAAATGTAAAAGAAACGTGCTCGATGGTGCTTTCATGTCCGAGCGACGTGATCATCTTAATGTAATTATCTATTTTCGCAGAATCGAGGCCGTCTAATAAATCCGTTGCTTTGGCTGATGAGTAGCACATTTTCGCTGCGGCTGCAATAATTTTTTCCGGTTCCGGAGTATAGGCAACAAGAGAAACATTCATCATGATTTGCCACCTTTCAGGGAATCTTTTGCAACTGTAATTAAAAAAAGAGGCAGACGCATCATGCGCCCGATTCTCTTTGGTTCTTTTATTAAACGGTAGAACCATTCCAGTCCAAGGCGAATAAATAGTTCGGGTGCACGTCGTACTTCTCCCGCAAAAACGTCTAGCGAACCTCCTAGACCGATTAAAAGTTTCGCCGACATTTTAGATAGGTTGTTTTTAATAAAAATTTCTTGTTTCGGTGCTCCTAAGCAAACAAAAACGACGTCTGCTCCGGATTGATTGATTGCCGTAACGGCGTCTTCATCGTTAAAAAAATATCCATCTTTGCAGCCGCAAATATTCAGCCCGCTATGCTGCTTTTTTAAACTATCAGCTGCTTTTTCGGCAATACCCGGTTTCGCACCTAATAAAAACAGACTGAAATGAGTGCATTTTAAGTTTTCACAAAGTTTTGACGCAAAATCAATGCCCGCAACTTTACTTTTTATTGGCGTTTTATATATCTTAGAAGCATAGATAATACCTATGCCATCAGGAAGAACAAGGGATGCCTGACCGATTATATCACAAAGCTCTTTATTCTTTATGCATTCATAGACAATTTCAGAGTTAGGCGTTACAATAAATCCTTTTTCCCCCTTATAAAGCATGTCCATTGAATAATGAATCGCGTCTTCAAGAGAAATATTATTAAAATCAACGCCAACTATGCGTACTTTTTCCAAAGAAGGCCCACTCCTTACAATGCTTATGAATAGTCTCTATTTTATCTTATTTTACCCGCATCTTCAAGGATTTTCAGAAATAGCAAAATAAAAACCGCCCGGTTGTTTGAAACGGGCGGTTTTTTTTCATCTCGATGTACAAGAAGGTCTATCTCTTTCTCCTTCGGTTCCTTCAAACGTCTCCGGAGGGAAAAACTCATTAATTGGGAATTTAAACTTCTCGAAAAGCGAACATGGATCAAGCGATGAACCGGCACATTCTTTTTCGGGGAAACACACATCGTATGCGGGCATTAAAAGTTGAATGCTGCGCTCAAGCTTAATAATACTGAACTGTCCGAGAGTTACATAAAGTTTTTTTTCTTCATTGGAGAGAACTATGTCATCGTCAAAGCAAGTGCATACCATTTCTGGCACTTCAGTCAAGTCGCTGTCAGGACTGCAGCAATGTCTTTCAACTAATTTAGTAGCTAAAAGAACGGGGTCTACTACTTCGACTACTGCAATGGGAAGGTTCGTTTTCTCAAGAGATTGAATGTCATTTGCGTTAGGTACGTAATGAGAACTGAAGATTTTTGCGGCACCATCCGAACCAAATAGGACAGTGCGTTTGTCAAATGTAGCTAAACCTGTTACTTCTTGTGGCCTGCCTACGCCGCAAAATGCGTCTGCGATAATCTTGTAGAAGAATTTTGCATCAACAGTGTAAAATCCTCTGTTGAACGGAACTGCTTCTACATCAATGTAACACCAGAGCAATTCGGCTTTGCGCCCTTTCACATTGATTGCCCTGTCTAGGATCGCTTGTGAGCATCTGGTCGGGTACACTCTTAAATCCTGTAGACACTCTTTATCAGCACATTGTTCACCTTATAGGTGTTATTAAACTGCAAATTAAGTCTTTAATAATTAAAAAGAATTGGTATCAGAACAGACTTGCACCGCTATTCAAACTTAAGGTGAGGGGAGTCGAACCC
>JANZZB010000190.1 GCA_026419635.1 Clostridiales bacterium
GATGTGTATAAGAGACAGGAATCGGAGAACGGGCCGGAAATGCGGCGCTGGAAGAGGTCGTTATGGCAATTCATACAAGAAAGAATCTGCTTGACGCCGAAACTCGTGTTGATACACAGAATATCTACCGCGCCAGCCGTTTGATTCAAACAATAACCGGATTTCAGGTCACTCCCAACAAAGCGATCGTCGGCGCAAACGCTTTTGCGCATGAAGCTGGTATTCATCAGCATGGCGTTTTACAGGAGCGTACAACATATGAGATCATGACGCCGGAATCCATTGGAATTCCTCAGAATTCAATGGTTCTCGGAAAGCATTCCGGACGGCATGCTTTCGAAGAACGTCTGATCCATTTGGGATATAAGTTAACAAATGACGAACTGGAGCAGGCATTCAAACAATTCAAAAATTTGGCGGATAAAAAGAAAGTCGTTACGGATCGTGATATTGAGGCGATTGCGGGCCCCGGACACGAAGAGACTCCGGGAAGATACAGCCTTATTAACTATGGTATTCACAGCGGTAATCAGACTTCTTCAACAGCAAGAATTGTTCTTTCGGACGGAACGGTCGAAGTAGAAGAAGTAGCTCTTGGAGAAGGGCCGATTGACGCCGCATTTAAAGCGATAAATAAAATTGTCGGGAAGTCATTTTTGCTTGACAACTACGCGTTGCATTCCGTAACGGAAGGCGAAGACGCTCTTGGTGAAGCGGTTGTAAAGATTCGTCAGGAGGACGATGAGGAAAGTGTCACCGGACGTGGACTTTCTACCGACGTGATTGAAGCTAGTATCAAAGCCTATATCAATGGTGTAAACAGATATTTATCTGAAGTATAAAAAGATATAAGAGGTAAGCGCCGTGAAGATTGAACTTTTGGATACGACGCTCCGTGATGGGGCGCAGGGTGAGGGGATTTCTTTTTCAATTAAGGATAAAATAAACATTATTAAGGCACTCGATGAGTTTGGAATACCACTTATCGAAGCAGGAAATCCCGCATCGAATCCGAAAGATGAAACACTGTTTTTAAGACTTTCCGATCTGCCTTCAAAAACTGCTCGTATTGTGGCGTTTGGGTCTACACGCCGAAAAGATATAGACGTTTGCAGCGATGAAGCGGTCGGAAAGCTTGCGGCGCTAGAATCAAAAATCATTGCCATTTTCGGCAAGTGCTCGGATACACAGGTTGAAAAGGTACTTTGCACAACTAAAGAAGAAAATTTAAGAATGATTTTTGAAACAGTGGCTTACCTCAGACAAAACGGAAAAGAAGTGATTTTTGACGCGGAGCATTTTTTTGACGGTTATAAAAGCAATACGGAATATGCTCTTCAAGCAATTAGAACTGCCGAAAACGCCGGGGCAAAATGCATTGTTCTTTGCGATACAAACGGAGGAAGTTTTCCGGACGAGATATATGAAATTACGAAAAGAGCAGCAGCCCATGTAAATGTAAAAATCGGTATGCATGCGCACAACGACACAGGTTTTGCCGACGCAAACGCTTTTTCGGCTGTACTAGCCGGAGCTACTCATGTTCAGGGAACGTTTATCGGATTCGGTGAACGGTGCGGGAATACAAACCTTGCGACGATCATTGCCGGGCTTCAATTGAAACGAGGCTATGAATGCATACCGCCGGAAAATATCGCTAGTTTAACCGATACAGCGAGATATATTGCGGAAATCATAAACATGACGATTCCCAGAAATACTCCTTATGTCGGTGACGGTGCATTTTCTCATAAAGGCGGAATGCATATTGATGGTGTAAACAAATTTCCTGCCGCTTATGAACATATAGACCCGGCACTTGTTGGAAATGAACGTCGCTTTTTAGTCAGTGAAATTTCTGGCAGAGCGTCCGTATATGCCAAAATAAAAAAAATTGCTCCAGAGCTTTCAAAAGACTCGGAAGAAACCACGGCGATCATTTCAAAATTAAAGAAACTGGAGAACGAAGGTTTCCAATATGAAGGTGCTGACGCCAGTTTTGAATTGTTTATCAGAAAAGAACTCGGTATAGAACGGCACTTTTTTGAACTGGAACAATTTAAGATCATTGAGGAACAACCTGCAATAGAGGATTTCAGCGTATCTGCCATCGTAAAAATAAAGGTAGATAACAAAAGCGAGATCACTGCGGCCCAAGGAGATGGTCCGGTTCATGCGCTTGACCGGGCACTTCGAAAAGCACTTGAAGTTTTTTATCCAACAATAGCAAAAGTTCATCTCATCGATTATAAAGTTCGTGTACTTGACCCAAGAGAAGCTTCGGCTGCAAGAGTACGCGTATTGATTTCCTCAACCGACGGCGACCGGGAATGGACAACGGTCGGCGTTTCAGACGACGTTATTTTAGCGAGCTGGATGGCGCTTGTCGATTCTATTGAATATAGGCTCTTACGAGACAAAAAATAAAACAGGAAGGAGCGTCTTAAATGGGCATGACAATGACACAGAAAATACTGGCTGCGCACGCTGATAAAAGCAGTGTCGTTCCGGGAGAACTGATTGAAGCAAAGCTGGATTTGACGCTTGCAAACGATATTACGGCACCAATTTCGATTAGAGAGTTTGAAAAATACGGGTTTTCAGAGGTCTTTGACCGTGACAAAATTGCTCTGGTTATGGACCATTTTACGCCGAATAAAGATATAAAAGCGGCACAGCAATGCAGTGTTTGCCGTGCATTTGCAAAAAAACATCATATAACTCATTTTTATGATGTTGGTCAGATGGGAATTGAGCATGCGCTTTTACCTGAAAAAGGAATTGTTGCTCCAGGAGAAGTAATCATAGGAGCAGACTCGCATACTTGCACATACGGTG
>JANZZB010000191.1 GCA_026419635.1 Clostridiales bacterium
CTGTAATACCACTTGCCCCTTTGAAATAAATATAACATCCTCCAAAACCTGCTCAATATCTGAAATCAAGTGAGTCGAAATTAGCACCGATGCGTTTTCCTGGTAATTTGTCAGAATGGTACTCAGGATATAATCGCGTGCAGCAGGGTCGACACCGCCAATCGGTTCGTCAAGCAGATAAAGTTCTGCATCCCGGCTCATAACCAAAATCAGCTGAACCTTTTCTTTTGTTCCCTTGGACATCGTTTTTAATTTATCACTAGAATTAATACTGAGACGTTTGAGCATATCGTACGCTTTTTCCGATTTGAAGTCTTCGTAAAAATCTTTAAAAAAATCAATAATGTCGGAAACCCGCATCCAATCGTTTAAATATGTTCTTTCCGGCAAATAGGATACAATCTTTTTTGTGTCAGGACCTGGATTTTGCCCAGCTATCAAGATTTGACCGTTTGTAGGAGTTAAAAGACCGCTTGCGAGTTTAATTAAAGTGGTTTTACCGCTTCCGTTCGGGCCAAGAAGCCCAATAATCCTGCCCCGCCCAATCGTTAAATCTACACTGGACAGAGCTTCTTTATTCGAATATCGTTTTGTAAGCCCTCTACACTCCAAAATTGTGTTCACTTAATTCAACTCCTTAACTTCGCGTTCCATCAGTTTGATAATTTCTGACTTATTATAGCCAAGTTTCTCCATTTTTTTCAAAAATTCCGTAATTTGTTCCAATGCAAGACTATTTCTGACCTTATCAATCATATCCTTATCCTCCGTTATAAATCTGCCGCTGGTACGCTGAGAAAAAACAAGACCGTCCCGTTCCAGTTCAGCCAGCGCTTTTTGCATTGTGTTTGGATTGACAGACGCGTCAAACGCCATATCTCTTACCGAAGGAAGACGTTCCCCGGGTGGATACGCTCCGGAAATAATACCGAGTTTAATATGTTCCACCAACTGGATGTAAATCGGCCGATCGGTTTTCAGTTCCCATGCCATTTTATCACTCCCTGTATCATTGTATTACTGTATTATTGAATTGGTACAATAATACAACGTGTATCGTTTCTTGTCAATATATAAAATTAATATTTTTACAAATAAAAAAGCTGCTTATGGAATTTTGTTTCCATCTCTATTCTATTTTCATATACTGGCATGAAAGCAAAAATAGGAGGTATTTTCATGCCGCAAGGTAAAAAATATTCGTTTTTCCTGGGTGCAAACACCCCCCGAGGTTTCTATTCCGCATTTGACTCTCTAACTGATGATAAAGCGATTGATCAGGTTTTTATTATAAAAGGCGGACCGGGCTGCGGCAAATCCTCTTTTATGAAAAAACTTGGATCAAAATTAATTGACACAGGTGCTGATACGGAGTTTATACATTGTTCTTCTGACCCCGATTCTCTGGATGGAATAATATCGCCTAAAGCTAAAACCGTTATATGTGACGGTACGTCTCCCCACGTAACCGAACCTAAATATCCTGGCGCGTTTGAAACATATTTAAACTTCGCGGATTTCTGGGATTCTTCTAAGATAAAGAAAAACTATACAGATATTGTCGCCTTAAACAGCGCAATAAAACAATGCTATCGAAGGGCTTATGGTTTTATCTCGGCGGCATCCAAAGTGTCTGATGAAATGTTTGCGACCATATTGCCTTTTACCGAAATAGCTAAAATTGAAAAGCGAACGAAAGGAATTATCTCACGTGAAATACATAACAAAAGTACTTCGGAAGGCGTAGTTAAAAAACGTTTTTTGAGTTCATTTACACCTAAAGGAATCTTATTCCTTTCTGACACTGTCAGTTCATTATTTAACAGGGTCTACCGTCTATCGGATACATACGGTTTATCACATTTTATGCTCTCCTCAATAGTAAAAGCATCATGTGCTGCGGGGCATGATACTTATGTTTGCTATTGCCCGATGAATCCCGAAGGAAAGATTGATCATGTTTTGATACCCGATTTATCGCTTGCTTTTGTTACCACAAATGACAATCTTCCTTATTCTGATGATTCGGATCGGCATATCCGGCTTGATGCTTATATCAACCGAGACCAGTATCTTGACACACGTGATCAGCTTCGTCAATGGAAAAAGAATTATCAGCTGTTATTAGATCAGGCTCTCCAATCTATTCATACGGCTAATTCTTTTCATGATAAATTGGAAACGTATTATGTTCCAGCAATGGACTTTAGTAAAGTCAATAAATTATTTGACGAATTATGCCCCAAAATTCTTGATCGAATGAACTGAAACCAAAATAAAAAAACGGCGGGATAAAGCCCGCCGTTTTTTTATTTTAGTTGGTACATTGCCGCATATTTTTCGAACAAAACGTCTTTATTTTTTTCAAACAAATCACCCTGTAAATCTCTATGATGAACAGATTGGACTTTATGAAACAGATCAAAATAATAAAACCGCACCGCAGGCGGTTAATAATTTTTTAATAATAATAAAAAGAAATTTAAGGAACAATATTTATGAAATGTTTAATATAATCCGTGTTTACGGTTTTTAGGAGTTTGATTATGAAAAGAAATGAAAAAGGATTAGGAGCCTTACAGCTTACCATGATGGCACTAGGAACCGTTATCGGCGGATCTTTTTTTCTTGGATCCGCAGTTGCGATTCATGCCGCGGGGCCGTCAATTATCCTATCCTATATTATAGGCGGTGTATTGGTTTATTTTATTCTCTTTGCCATGTCAGAAATGACGGTTGCCAATCCCGATACCGGATCCTTTCGCACATTTGCCTCCCATGCCTTTGGACAAGGGACAGGTTTTGTCGTTGGTTGGGTCTATTGGACTGGAATGGTA
>JANZZB010000192.1 GCA_026419635.1 Clostridiales bacterium
GATGATAAGGATACATGCTGGAATACCTGTTCCATAGAAAAGATTCGCCGGCAAGCCGATAATGGCTTCAATTAAGTCTTCTTCTAAGATACCTTGACGGATTTTCCCTTCCGCTCCGCCGCGGAAAAGAATACCATGCGGCATAACGACTCCCGCTTTTCCTTCATCGTTCAATGTCGCAATCATATGTTGAATAAACGCATAGTCTCCTGCGTTTTTTGGCGGCAATCCGAAACGGAAACGGTGAAACTCGTCCGCTTCTGCCTCCTCACGACCCCAGTTTTTTAAGCTAAACGGCGGATTGGCGATGACGCGATCGTATAAAAGAAGCTCTCCTTTTTCGTCTAACAGCTTTGGTTCACGAATCGTATCGCCTTTTTTAATTTCATGGTCACTTAAGCCATGAAGCAACAAATTCATTTTACAAATCGCCCACGTATTCAAGTTTTTTTCTTGACCGTGCAACGTAATGTTGCGTGGATTACCGCCTTTTTCTTTTATGTAGTCGACCGATTGAATGAGCATCCCGCCAGATCCCGCTGTTGGGTCACATACACGCATACCTTCTTCAGGTTTAATCAGTTTGACAATTAATTTAACGACTTGGCTTGGTGTGTAAAACTCACCGCCTTTTTTACCTGCATCGTCGGCAAATTGTTTGATGAGATACTCATACGCACGACCAAGGATGTCAGGTTCCGATAAGTTTTCGTTACGTAAGTCAATTTGTGAGAAGTGCTGTACTAATTGAAGAATCGTTTTATCGGATAATTTTTCTTTATCATTAAAATCAATATTCGCTAATACCCCTTGTAGGGAAGGGTTTTCATCTTCTAATAGTTCAAAGGCTTTATTAATAACCGCCCCCACGTCTTGGGAGTGGGATTGAATATAACTCCAACGTGCTTTTTCAGGTACGAAAAATTGGTGTTCGTCGCGATCATACCAACCGTAATCTTCGCCTTCTTCTTTTTCAATCCGCTCAGCTGTTTCGACAAACACATCATTTAATCGTTTTAAAAACAACATTCCAAAAATATAGTTTTTATAATCAGAAGAATCGATACTGCCACGCAATATATTCGCTGATTCCCATAAATGAGATTCAAGTTCTTGTAGCGTTAACTTGCTCATCGTGATGCCTCCATTTTTTCTTGTTCTTTCATCTCTTCCAACTTTAATCATAACAAAAATTCCTATTGTAAACTACTGTCATTTGACAACAATGAATAAGAACATCATGTCTCATATGCCCAAATATACGAAACCCCAGCTATCTGAACATAGCTGGGGTTAAGTTTAGTCCATCATCTTTATGGATTGGTACATTTGTCGTCGATCCCTCGGAGTTTTTGCAAGATTGGAGGTCGACAATAGAAGACAGGCAACGAAAATCAGTCAAATTAGATTAATAGCAACAGCTTGTCTTTTCTATATATATTTTTAAAATCGTATTTCTTTTCCATGTATACTTGATGCCAAATCATAAAAGCAAGGACGGTCCAGATTTTTCGGCTATGGTCTGCTTTATTTTTGCAATGTTCGTCTAGTAAACGATACAATACATCTTTATTAAATAAATGATCGGTTGCGCTTTCTTTTATAATGTTTTTCGCCCAATCATGCATTTCATTTTTTAACCAATGACGAATTGGCACCGGAAATCCTAATTTTTTGCGATTTAAAACATGATCTGGAACAATTCCTTTTGCTGCTTTTCGTAGAATATATTTCGTCGTTTTGTTTGTCGTTTTCATTTCCGGAGCAATTTTGGCGGCTACTTCAAATACCTTTTTATCTAAAAATGGAACCCTCAACTCTAATGAATGGGCCATCGTCATTTTGTCGGCTTTTAATAAAATATCGCCTCGCAGCCATGTATGAATATCAATATATTGCATCCGGTTTACAGGAGGATAATGAGTTGTTTCTCTATAAAAAGGAGCTGTAATATATGTATATTCTAATCCCCTCTTATATCCTTTTAGCAGTTCTTGTTTTTCTGTCTCGCTATACATTTTCGCATTGCCGATATATCGTTCTTCCATTGGTGTTGTACCGCGCTCAATAAAGCTTTTTCCTTTTATTCCTTCCGGGAGTAGCCCTGCAATCACTCTCAAAGCTGATTTAACCGTACTTGGCATTCGCTCAAAAAGTTCCAATGACTGCGGCTCACGATAAATGTTGTAACCGCCAAATAACTCGTCAGCTCCCTCACCGGAAAGAACGACCGTTACATGCTTTCTTGCTTCCCGGGCAACAAAATAAAGCGGTACTGCCGCAGGATCGGCAAGTGGATCATCCATATGCCACATAATTTTCGGTAATTCCGCCATATATTCCTCTGGTGAAATGACATAGCTAATATTCTCAACGCCCAGCTTTTCCGCTGTTTCTTTTGCCACATCAATTTCACTGAAGCCTTCCCGCTCAAAGCCGACAGAAAATGTCTTGATATTAGGATTGAATTGTTTAGCAATTGCTGCAATGAAGGATGAATCAATTCCTCCTGATAAAAACGAACCTACCGGCACATCGCTGCGCATATGCACTTGCACGGAATCGAACAGCGCGTTGCGAATTTCTTTGACAAGTTCATCTTCTGATTTGATGATAGGTTGGAATTTGGCTTTCCAATAGCGATGAATGGTTAATTTTTCACCGATTTTTTTCTTAATATAATGACCCGGTTCTAACTTTTTAATACCAACAGACATCGTCATTGGTTCAGGTACATATTGGAATGTTAAATAATGCTGCAGTGAATCACAGTCTAATAA
>JANZZB010000193.1 GCA_026419635.1 Clostridiales bacterium
TCGGTTAGATATAAATTACCTTCAATCGTCGTGTTTTCTAAAGTTACGCCTGGTGTGTTTATAGTTACATTGCCGGATAGTTCTGAACCTGTATAGCTTCCTGCTTTATTATATAGTTCGCCCATTGCACGAGATATGAACGTTGCAGCCTGCGCACGGGAAAGGGAAGATGCAGGATCAAAATTTCCATTCGGCATTGCAGTAACAATCCCGTATTTTGCCGCAGTGGCAATATAATTTTTTGCCCAAGTGGCAATGGATGACTCGTCCTTAAAACCGGTTGAACCCGTCTCCTTAATCGGAAGCCTCAAAATACGTACCAGCATCGCGGAAGCCTCCTGCCGGCTGATCATTCCGTTCGGATTTGCTTTTCCGTCTGAACCAAGCATGTACCCAAATGTTGCAGCCCGGGTTATTGCCTGCGATTTCCAATCGTTGTTATATGTAACGTCAGAAAAACGGATATCACCTTCTTTTAAATAACCAAATGTCCGATTTAAAAGGGCCGCGAATTCAGCACGTGTAATTTTAGCGTCCGGACGGTAATTTCCTTTTCCGTCGCCGGTCATAATGCCTTTTTTAGAAAGTAAAAGTATATCGTTTTTCGCCCAATGACTGCCAATGTCCGATGCGAACGCTCCGGGCAAAATTGAAGTTATTAAACAAATGGCAAGAAAGGCCGAAGCAAATCGCTTGAACATAAAAGATCCTCCTGAAAATATGAATCAACTTATTTTTTATTATACAACAATGTACCAAAATTACAATATTATGACAATCTTATATAAAAAATACATAATGAGTTGACCATTAAAATAAGTAAACGGCGGGGTTTATCCCGCCGTCTTTTTTGTGATTTTCAGTTAATCCAATGTTACGAAAAAGATCATAGTGATTGTTAAAATAGAAAACTGTTATTATAAAGTACAGGCAAATTGATTCAAAAAGAATTACTTATCATTGCCAGAAATATTTTTCTCAGAGCTTAATATTGCGATATTTCCCTCGGTTTTATATATATCCTGCTTGTAAAAGCAGTCCTTGACACGATCATAGGTATAACTATATTCATGAATCCCCGCACTTTCCTGAACCATAACCAGCAGTCCGGGAGCGTTTTTGTCATAGGACCAAATTGGCCAATAGTTTATTTTCCCGCCTTGAACGTAAACATTATCGAGTAATAAAAATACAGATTTCCCGTCACGCACAATTAAATACCAATTCTGACCATCATCCCATGCAATTTTACCGTTTGCCTGTTCCGCTTTAACAAAAAGTTCTAAGGTAGCTTTACTGCCCTTATTATCGAGCGGTAATGCGGAGGTCTGATATAAAATCATACCATAATCCTGATCTTTAGAAATCGGGGTAAATTTCCCTTCAGAATCGGTACTACGGGATACAGTAACCATTTCAGATGAAGTTTTTTCAGAAGGTATCGTATCGGGAACATTTGCATTTACTGTCGCGTCAGTATTTTTGGATGTATTTTCTTTTGTACAACCGATTTGCGGCAGGATGCATGCAGCAATCACAATGATGAATATCAGATACTTTTTCAAATGTCTACCTCCGCAACAAATATATTGTTGTTTATTATTATACCATAAACGCAAAGCGTTTATGGTATAATGTCCAGCTTCGGCGGTTTCCGCAGAACGGAGAGCCGAAGGGACATAATATCCGATATAATAACCGCTTGCGGTTATTATATCATAGATACTATATGGCAATGGCAGAAACTGCTATTCTTTGTATCATATTGAGAAAAGAAAATAAGTAAAATTAAAATAATAATCATTTTTCGGTTATTATATCATTTGTCTTTTTATTTCTCAAACAAGATCATAAATTTAAAAAATTAGTTTACATAATTTATATGGATTCTTGACGAAAACTGTCGGTTGGATTAAAATGATTTCACATTCGTTACATAGGAGACGACATGAAACGCCTGCTTTTACGATTCGTTTTCACATTATTTATAATGTCTGCTTTTAATATGGCGGCGTTTGCGTATACGCCGGTAATGGACAAGCTTGGGGTATATAATACCTCAACAGATTCATATGGCTTTTTTAGCTATAATAAAGTAAATCTGACGAATAAAGGAGCGGATGTTAAAACTGACATGCCCGCCTTTATTATAGATGGAAGAACAATGGTGCCTGTTCGGGTGATATCCGAAGGGTTAGGGGCGAATGTAAATTGGCTCGATCTTACAAAGCAAATTTCGATTAGTTACGGAGATCTCCTTATTGTGCTAAGTATCGGGAGCGAGAAAGCGCTCGTGAATGGTCAGAGTATCACCCTGCCTGATGGAGTGCCCGCTGTTTTGGCAAAGTATAATGGTGTACAGCGGACGCTTGTGCCGCTGCGCTTTGTTGCTGAGCAGATGGGGGCCGATGTCCAGTGGGATGGGGAAACGTATACCGTTCATATCAATAAGCCTATAGAGGCTACGCCATATTACGAAGTAACCGAGTTTTCTTCAGAAGAGACCGGAGATTCGATAACATTAAAAACAAGCGAAAATGCATCGTATAAAGTGAAATTTTTCAGCAATAAACTCGTCATTGATTTATTAAACGCAAGGCTCGGTGACCAATTTTCCGTTCCCGACATAAAGAGTAATTGGATCGAACAAGTAAGGTACTCGCAATATACAGGGTATACGGATATAAAAAACGTGGTGCGCGTTGTCTTTCAACTAAAAAATGGAGTAGCATATCCGGATAATGTATCTGTTT
>JANZZB010000194.1 GCA_026419635.1 Clostridiales bacterium
TGAACCAATAAAAATTGGTGAAGTGATCCTGTTTAAAGATGGTAATGTTGTTTATGTCGAGCGTATTATTTCTAAGAGCGATGATCAGTATACGGTTGATATCGATAAATATCCTTCCATGGCTCAACCCGGAGCGATGAAGAAAACAATTTCAAGAGATGAAATCTATGGTGTTTATTCTCATCGAAACCGCTGGCTTGGCGCATTAATACTCTTTTCAAATACGGTTTTCGGCAGGCTTCTGTTTCTTTTATTGCCGGCATTCATTTTATTTTTCTATAAGCCTATTAAACAGTTTTTTGAAATGAATGCAAAAGGATATTTTGAAGAAGAATGATGAGTGTACGTTTATTAACTGTAAAAAGCCCTCCGTTTAACGGAGGGCTTTTGGTGTTTTACATTATCCTAAGATCTTTTTTAAGTCTTCGTCCGGTGTGGTAATGGGAGCCAGATTGAATTTTTCTTGTAAAATTGCAAGTACGTTCGGGGACACAAAAGCGGGTAAGGATGGCCCTAAAATGATGTTTTTAATGCCGAGTGATAAAAGGGTAAGCAATATGCAAACCGCTTTTTGCTCATACCATGACAGAACGAGTGTTAAAGGAAGATCATTTACGGAACAATTGAATGCCTCGCTTAGTGCCACGGCCACTTTAATGGCGCTATAGGCATCGTTGCATTGCCCCATATCCATTATGCGGGGGAAGTTACCTATATTACCGATATCGAGGTCATTGAAGCGGTATTTGCCACAGGCAAGTGTTAATATAACGGTGTCTTTAGGGGTTTTCTTTACAAACTCGGTGTAATAATTTCTGCCCGGTTTTGCTCCGTCACAACCTCCGACAAGAAAGAAATGTTTAATTGCTCCGTTTTTGGCAGCTTCAATGATCTGGTCCGATACGGATAATACTGTACCCCAGGAAAATCCGGTTGTCAGCGTATCTCCGCCATTGATGCCGGTCATTTTTTGTTCTTCCGGGTATCCGCCGAGCTCAAGTGCTTTTTGAATAACAGGGGTGAAATCTTTCTTATCTCCAATATGGACGAGGCCTGGATGGGATACAACTTCCGTAGTAAAAACACGGTCTTTATAACTGTCTTTTACGGGCATCAGGCAGTTTGTCGTAAATAAGACTGCGCCGGGTATCGTGTCAAATTCTTTTTGCTGATTCTGCCAAGCGGTACCGAAGTTACCTTTTAAGTGGGAATACGCTTTCAATTTAGGATAAGCATGTGCGGGCAGCATTTCGCCATGCGTATAAATATTGATTCCTTTACCTTCTGTTTGTTTAAGTAAAAGCTCAAGGTCTTTCAGATCATGACCGGATATCACGATAAACGGGCCTTTTTCAATATTCATTGAAACTTTTGTCGGTACAGGGGTGCCGTAGGTTTCCGTATTGGCCCGGTCTAATAGTGCCATACAGGTCAAGTTAATCTGTCCCAATTCCATAAGCAAAGCTAGGAGTTCATCTGCGCTATGCTCATCGCTGATTGCTGCAAGTCCTTTTAAGAAAAATTTATTAACCGAATCATCCGTATATCCTAATATCATTGCATGGTATGCATAAGCAGCCATGCCGCGTATGCCCAGAAGCAGAAGTGATTTTAATGATCGAATGTCTTCGTTTGTACTCCATAAAGATTCCATACTAAAGGGTTTATATTCAGAATCAATGCCTTCTTCATCTACTTTTAAGATCATAGAATTGATGGTATTGTCGTTAAAATTAACATTTGTTACTGTAGTAAAAAGCCCCTCTAAAATTGTATTAAGAGTTTTCTCCGATGCCGTGTCTTTTTTTACTTTTGCAAGACCGATTAAAGCACCCGTAAGACTATCCTGTAAAAGTGCGGTTGAGGCTTTTTTTCCGCAAACACCTCCTGTTGTGCAGCCGGTTCCTTTTGCGGTTTGTTCACATTGAAAGCAAAACATGTTTGACATTTTGTTTCCTCCTTTTAGTCTTCAATTATTTGACCGTCGGTCGTTAAAGTCATTACCTGCCAAGGAATCATCTTTCCGCTATTTTTTAATGCTGTCATAGCTGCGTTTGCTATTCCCGCACAGCACGGAACTTCCATTCGAACGACAGTAACGCTTTTAATGTTGTTTTCTTTTAATATTGCAGTTAGCTTTTCGGTATAATCGCCTTCATCCAGTTTTGGACAACCGATTAATGTAACTTTGTTTTTCATAAACTTGTCGTGAAAACCGCCATATGCGTATGCAGTACAATCTGCCGCAATCAAAAGTTTTGCGTTATTAAAATAAGGGGCGTTAACAGGAACCAGTTTGATTTGCACCGGCCATTGATTAAGCTGGGATGGGGTTTCTGAAATATGAGAATCAATGCAAGCTGTTTTCACTGAAGACTTATGTGTTATTGCTTTCGCATTTGTACCGGGACAACCGCAAGGAAGTTTGTCTGTTTTAGATTTTTTCTCCATGTTCGCTTTGACAGCCTGTTCATCGTATTCTAATGTATCTCTTTCTTCAAATGTTATTGCACCGGTAGGGCAGACAGGAAGACAATTGCCAAGTCCGTCGCAATAATCATCACGCAATAATTTTGCTTTTCCGTTTATAAGCCCTATTGCACCTTCATGGCATGCAGAAACGCACATACCGCATCCGTTGCATTTTTCTTCATCAATTTTTATTATTTTACGAAGCATTTTGTTCACCTCTCTTGTCTTTCTGGCATGAGTATAGTACAATAC
>JANZZB010000195.1 GCA_026419635.1 Clostridiales bacterium
CCGTATCACTATCGAAAGGCAATGCCGGAGCTGGTATTCGCGCCATATCCACGGCTCTCAGCGCACAAACAAAATGCAGCGCGACAAAAATCCATAAATCGGCATGTTGCCTTGATTGTATAGCTTTCTCAACTAAACCCTGTTTTGTCCACATTTCCTCATTAAACACACAATATGCCATAATAGCGAAATCTTTAATTGGGTAAGCGTCATTGACAAGTTCGGAAGTGTCACGGGTATCAAAGACATACCTCCATTTTGTAAGGAAATTTCCATTGTATTCAGTTGTATGCAAAAAATCAGCAAACAGCCGCGCACATTGGATTGTTGCATGGGTGTCCATGTTCTTTGCAAATTCTTTTAATTCCGCCTCGTCATAATCGGTAATTTCCTTGTCTATTTCAGAAAGCAAGTAATCCAACAGCTTCCACGCAGACGGTTTATTCAAGACGGCTCTTTTGACAACAAACTCTTGATAAAGATAGCATGTGATAGGATATGTTTCGCTGAAATGGCGCAACATGAGATTAATTTTTTCCCTTCCCGGTTTTTTGTAAGCGGATAACCAAAGGGTCAGAGGTTTTTCTAATTTTTTAATGTCATGTTCAGTAATCAAGATCACCCCATACTCCATTATCCGCGTTATCCCAAACCACTCATTAACATCCATAAATTCCAGCAGCTTTCTTCTGCATACCTGTTTGCCCATATACAGGGATTTTAATTCCACTGCCATTTTTGCCGCCACTGCATATATATCTACTTTCTCTATATTGTCAATCAATTTCAGACTCCCCCCGTTTCATCAAAATTTCCGCAAGAACATGATTAGCGGTTTCAAGTTCCCTAACCAAATCGCCCTTGTTTTGGAGGTAGACAAACGCGCTCTCCGGGCTTTTGTCGCCGCGCCAATATTGTATCTGCGCAATATCCTCGCCTTTCAAGGTTAATTGGACAGAGAACCAGTGCCGGAGCGCATGGGGGGTAAGGCTGTTTTCATAAAGCAATTGCCCGTAAATACGGCATTCAGGATCGTCACATTCAAGAAGTACAGCCCTGAAATGATTATCTACCAACGATTTAAACCGCCGGGCATAATCATCATAAGTCATTGCCATACTGCAGCTGTTAATGAACATGGGGCAATACTCTTTTTCATAATTGGATGTAGATAAATACCGTTTGTGTTGCTCATATGCGGAAACGAATGCTTCCAAAAACGGCGGATAAACACACTGAATACGTTCTTTTTTAATTTTTCCACATACAACGCCGTCGCTTCTCATCATTAATTCACGAGTTAAATCAATTTCTATTTTGACGATCCTGCTTTCAATTCGTGTAAAAATGAGGCCGCTACCCATCGGCGCCCCCTCTTGCCGGACGTTACAGACCTCACCGGCACGAAGTCCGGCAAACGCTTGCAGGCATATCGCAAAAGCAATGTCCGGCGCATAACGGAACGCGAGGTTAAGCAGAATCCTGAATGCCTTTGTCGGAAGTTCTCTGAACGGTTCGCTGTTTTTTGTGATTCCCCTGACTTGAAATGCCGGGAGCTTTTTCTTTTTGGATTTTCCATATTTGTTGTATACAGTTGCTTCAGTAAACAGATCCTCCTTTTTCAATACGACATGGCTGCCAAATTTCCAACGAAGCTTTCTAAAAAACGCCACTACCGCGTAAACACATCTCTCAATACTTTGCTCACCGCGATATTTACCATTCGGCTGTTTTTCCAATGCATAGTCGCGGAAAAAACACTCCAACACCTCCCTGTTTACATTGAAAACATGATCAATACAGAACTTATCATAATGCTTTATTAAAACATAGTTTAGCATCATGCAGATGTAGTGCAGCCGTGCTTCGGCATCGGATGTGATGGGGACGAACACCTTGTTTTCGTAGATACAGGCATAATTGTGAAGGTTGGTAAAGCGAACGATAATGCCAAAGTTGTTACGGATCACAATAAACGACCGTATGTAGGCAAGACCGTCTTTCGTAATCAGCCTGTGGTTGTACAATCCGTAATGATAGCTCTCCCTCCATTCTTCAGTGTGTTTTGGGATTCTGATGATTTTTTCATCCATTTTTAATACTCCCTTTACAATAATGTAGCCGGCGGAATGTCCACTGACCCATGATTATCATAAAGGATAAAGAACAGAATGAACAAAACTCGGACGTAAAAAACAGACGGGGTTTTGTTCATCGGAGCAAAAATAGTTTTGTTCATTTCATAGTTTTGTTTATTATTACAAAACGTTCGCAAAACTCCAAAGCCCCATTCCATCATACTTTCCGTGCGTTATGAGTTTTGTTCATACTTTGCGGGTTATTTTGCACTCATGATTTGATCCCCCGCTTTTCAAAAATGATATGCAGCTTGCCGGTATACTCTGCCTGGATGAGCTTTTGAGCCTGTGCTTCAGTAACAATGAGGGTCACGGCTTTAGGAGTAGGATCACCGCTGGGGGACGGATTTCCGGATTGCTGTTCTCTTACCTGAGCAGTATCCTGGGTTCGGGCGTTTTCCACACTATAAACCTCAAGATTGTGCAGTTCCGGGTAAAGAATAACTTGAGGAGAAATATCATCCCCACTTGAAGCTTTTTCCATAAACACTGCGACCGTCACGATATCACCTGACAGCAGATGAGAAGATAGACCTGCTGCAATACTGGGTACGCTTACTGTAACCAGA
>JANZZB010000019.1 GCA_026419635.1 Clostridiales bacterium
CCGTTTTACTGTAGCTTCGTCGTCAATCAGGGCAACAACAATTTCCCCGTGCATTGCAGACTGTTGCTGCCGAATGATCACGGTGTCTCCATCCAGAATCGCAGCGCCGATCATAGAGTCACCGCGTACCTTCAAAGCAAAATAATTACCACCGTCATCCTCAAACGGAACATGTCCGACTGTTTCTTCAACAGCGAGTATCGGCACGCCTGCCGTAACCTGCCCTAAAACGGGAACGTCGATATATTTCGACTGTCCCTTAAGGCTTATTGCCCTTGTTTTTCGGTCATCTTTTTCAAGCAGCCCAAGATCTTTTAATATTTTAAGATGTGTGTGCACAGTTGACGGGGATTTTAATCCGACTGCGGCGCATATTTCACGTACAGACGGCGGATACCCTTTCATTTTCGCAAAGTCCTTAATATATTTTAAGATTTTTTCTCTTATCGGTGTAAGCTTCTCCAAAAGTGCACTTCCTCCCCAATAATTGGGAGTATTATATCACATCAACCCCTTAAAATCAAACATTTGTTTGCAAGAATTTTGTTTACACTTTATTAACCTTTTATTCATAGTTTGGCAAAGAAGCTTATTGTATAATAAAGATGCAAAGCAAGCCACCAGCCTTATTTAAGAACGGATATAAGGCACACTCCAACAGCTGATCCTTTTTAACCCCCTAAATACTTAAGTGACCCTCCACAGCAAAAACACCCGCTGAGAAGCGGGTGTTTTTGTTTTTTAACCTCAAAGCAAATCTGAGGATTTGCTTTGATAACGGGGGGTCTCACGCCACCGACGGCGGCGTGTTCTCGCCTTCGCTCGATAAAGTTGTGTTTTTCGAGGAAATGAATTCCCCGAAAAACGGAATTGATCGGTTTTTTGAAAAAATGGTCACGCATGCTGGGCGCATTTTTTCAAAAAAGACGAGGGATCGTTTACATTTATAAACCTGAAAACGAGACCGGAAGATTTCCAGTCTCGTTTTATTATTTACTATTAATTTATTTAAGGTTAAACCACGCGTTCATGCCGGGGTACTGCGCGACATCACCGAGTTCTTCTTCAATCCTAAGGAGCTGGTTATATTTCGCAACACGGTCCGTTCTCGACGGCGCGCCTGTCTTAATCTGTCCCGCATTCATTGCGACTGCGATATCGGCAATTGTTGTGTCTTCCGTCTCTCCGGATCGGTGGGATACAACTGTTGTATAGCCTGCGCGGTTCGCCATCTGAATTGCGTCCAGCGTTTCTGTAAGGGTTCCGATTTGATTGAGTTTAATTAAAACAGAATTGGTTACCGAAAGCTCAATACCTTTTGCAATACGCTCTGTGTTTGTAACAAAGAGATCGTCTCCGACAAGCTGAATTTTCTTGCCAAGCGTATCGGTAAGCATCTTCCAGCCTTCCCAATCTTCTTCCGCCATTCCGTCCTCAATGGAAATGATCGGATAACTATCCGTAAACCCTTTCCACATTTTAATCATCTGCTGGCGTGTCATTTTCTTCTGTGCTTTAGGAAGCAGATAATAGCCGCCTTCTTCATTTACATACCATTCGGAAACCGCAGGATCCATTGCAATCATAAAATCTTTGCCCGGGGCATAACCCGATTTTTCGATCGCTTCTACGATTACTTTTAGTGCATCCTCATCTTTTTTCAAGTTTGGAGCAAATCCGCCTTCATCTCCAACTGCCGTAGCAAGTCCCATACCTTTGAGCACAGCTTTTAAGCCATGGAATACCTCTGCACACATACGGAGACCTTCTGCAAACGTTTTCGCACCAACCGGCATAATCATAAATTCTTGAATGTCTACATTATTGGTGGCATGCGCGCCGCCATTTAAGATGTTCATCATCGGAACGGGAAGTGTTTTTGCGTTGCATCCGCCGATATAAGAGTACAGCGGCATGCCAAGGGCTTCCGCTGCAGCTTTTGCAGAGGCAAGAGAGACGCCGAGGATTGCATTTGCTCCCAAACGGGTTTTATTTTTTGTGCCGTCCAGCTCGATCATGGTTTTGTCAATAAACGTTTGATCCAAAGCATTTAATCCAATGACAGCATCGGCTAATTCTCCGTTAACCGCATCAACTGCTTTTAAGACACCTTTTCCAAGATATTTGCTTTTATCGCCATCGCGGAGTTCGCAAGCTTCAAATATACCTGTGGATGCTCCGGAAGGAACAGCAGCCCGTCCCATAAATACCTGTGTGCCATCATCGGCATATACTTCTACTTCGACGGTCGGGTTTCCGCGGGAATCAAGGATTTCTCGTCCGACGACATCGACAATTTCAATAAAGCGTTTCATAAGCTTTACCTCATTTCTTTTAGATATTTTATTCCATGGTATTGTATTCTTTTAATCTTGGATTAAAGACACGCCGTCCATTTCTATAGGCTTGGACAACCCCATAAGTTCCAGCATCGTCGGCGCAATATCGCAAAGACGCCCTTCTTTTAACTTTACGTTTGCTCCAACGATTGCAAAAGGAACCGGATTTCTTGTATGTGCTGTAAACGGTGTAACCCCGTCATCCTCAACCATTCGCTCTGCGTTTCCATGGTCAGCTGTAATAATTGCCATCCCTCCGGCTTTTACAACAGCATCAACGGTCTTGCCAACACAAGTATCCACCGTCTCTACCGCTAACTTTGCCGCATCAAAGATACCGGTATGTCCGACCATATCGCAATTTGCATAATTTAATATAATCACATCATATTTCCCGCTCTCAATACAATCGCAGACCGCATCGGTCACTTCAAAAGCGCTCATTTCCGGTTTCAGATCGTATGTCGCGACTTTCGGAGAAGGAATCAGGATTCTGTCTTCGCCTTTATAAACCTGTTCGACACCGCCGTTAAAAAAGAATGTGACATGAGCATATTTTTCCGTTTCAGCAATGCGAAGCTGAGTAAGACCCAAATTAGAAATATATTCTCCAAATGTATTTTTCAATGCCTGAGGCTTAAAGGCTATTTCTACATTTGGCATCGAAGCATCATACTGCGTAAAACACACAAAAAATACGGGGAAATACTTGTGCTCAAACCCATCAAATTTCGAATCAACGAGCGCCCTTGTAAGTTCTCTTGCCCTGTCCGGCCGGAAATTAAAGAAAATTACGGAATCATTCTCTTGTATTTTCCCGCTTTCTAAGCATACAACCGGCTCAACGAACTCATCCGTAACGGAAGAATTGTAAGATTCGAAAACAGCATCGACCGGATTTGAATTCTTCTTCCCTTCACCTAAAACGATTGCGTCATATGCCCGTTTAACGCGTTCAAAACGGTTGTCCCTATCCATTGCATAATAACGGCCCATCAATGTGGCAACTTGCCCTACTCCGATTTCCTTCGTTTTTTGGATGCATTCTGCCACAAATTGTTTTCCCGACTCGGGAGGCACGTCGCGTCCGTCTAAAAAACAATGGATAAACACTTTATCAAGTCCGTTTTGTTTTGCAAGTCTCAAAAGAGCATATAAATGGCTATTATGGCTGTGAACCCCGCCATCAGACAAAAGCCCCATTAAATGCAGCGCAGTATTATTGTTTTTACAATTTTCAATTGCCTTTAAAAGCGTATCATTTTCAAAAAAAGTGCCGTCCTGAATGGCTTTTGTAATACGCGTTAATTCCTGATAAACAACTCGTCCGGCGCCAATATTCGTATGTCCGACTTCAGAGTTTCCCATTTGTCCTTCAGGAAGTCCAACGTCATTTCCGGAACAAGAGAGTTTTGTTACAGGGCAGGTTGAAAAAAGCCGGTCAAGATTAGGTGTGTCCACAGCATCAATTGCGCTGAACTCCTTTTTTTCCGTTAAACCGTACCCATCCATAATAATAAGTGTCAGAGGATTTTTCATATTTTCACCTTTTTTACAAGCAAGCCTTCTTTGCGACTGTCCTCATTCTTTTCAATAAAGGAAAGTCCGCTATTTTAATAAAAACAAGAATTATTGGTTTGCGGCGTCGATAATCTGGGAAAAGTCATTGGCCTTTAATGATGCCCCCCCGATCAGGCCTCCATCAATATCCTCCTGTGCCAACAGATCTTTTGCATTTTTAGCGTTCATAGAGCCGCCATATTGAATTGTAACAGACCTGGCCGCCCGCGCACCATAAATTTCACGCAGGCATGCACGGATATTGTCACATACCTCGTTTGCCTGTTCACATGTAGCGGTACGTCCGGTACCAATTGCCCAAATCGGCTCGTACGCAAAAATAACTTTTTTCAGCTCTTTTGCAGAAATACCTTTTAACGCTATTTTAACCTGTAAACGAATTTGATCCAAAGTAACATTTTGATCCCGTTGTTCCAAGGACTCTCCAACGCAAATAATCGGGCGCAGTCCGGCCTCGAGTGCACTGACAACTTTTTTATTTACAGTATCGTCTGTTTCCAAAAAAAACTGTCTGCGCTCGGAATGACCGATAATAACATATTTCACACCAAGACCCGCAAGCATCTCGGCTGAAATTTCACCCGTATACGCTCCCGATTTTTCAAAGTGCACATTTTGCGCGCCGATTGCAATTTTAGATCCTTTGGCTGCTTTAATTGCTGCAGGAATATCAACAAAAGGTACACAAAGTACAATATCACACCACTTTACTTTTGCAATCAGTGGTTTTAATTCGTCAATCAGCGTGCGGGCTTCCGCAGCTGTTTTGTTCATTTTCCAATTCCCTGCTATGACTGTTTTGCGGTACCTGCGGTTCATTGGACTTAATCCTCCTTTAGTAGTGCTTTTTGTTTCAGTTATTTGTCAAGAAGACAAGCGATGCCGGGAAGTTCAAGCCCTTCCAGAAATTCCAATGATGCACCGCCGCCGGTTGAGATATGCGTCATTTTATCCGAATAGCCAAGCTTTTTAACTGCGGCAACAGAATCACCGCCGCCGATGATAGATATTACGCCGTTTTCATTCGCAATCGCATTTGCAATAGCGGATGTACCTTTCGAAAAATTCTCAAATTCAAATACACCCATAGGCCCGTTCCAAATCACCGTACCGGATCCATGAATCGCATTTGTGTAGCTTTGAATCGTTTTCGGTCCGATATCAAGGCCCATTTTATCTTCCGGAATAGAGGTGCAATCAGCAATAATATACGGAGAATCGGCTGCGAACGTATCAGCCGCAAGAACATCTGTAGGAAGAAGCATTTTTACGCCCTTCTGCTTTGCTTTGTTAATCATCTCAAGAGCATAGCTTGTTTTATCTTCTTCCAGCAGCGATTTTCCGATTTCCAGGCCTTCCGCCTTCAGAAACGTATATGCCATTCCTCCGCCGATGATGATCGTATCACATTTTTCAAGAAGATTGTTAATAACACCGATTTTATCTGAAACTTTAGCTCCGCCTAAAATTGCAACCAAAGGACGCTTGGGATTTTCAAGCGCTTTCCCCATAATTGTAATTTCTTTTTGAATCAGAAATCCGCAGACTGCAGGGATGTATGCTGCCACACCTGCTGTTGAAGCATGCGCCCTATGAGCCGTTCCGAATGCGTCGTTAACATAAATATCAGCCAAAGATGCTAGCTTCTTTGCAAATTCAGGGTCATTTTTCTCCTCTTCCTCATGAAAGCGAACATTTTCAAGAAGTATTGCTTCCCCTTCTTTCACGGATGAAGCAAGACTCATAGCGCTTTCCCCGATTACGTCCGAAGCTAGTTTGACCGGAAAACCGAGGTGTTTTGTTAGAGACTCGGCAACAGGCTTCAGAGAAAATTTCATATCTATTTTGCCTTTTGGCCGACCGAGATGGGAGCAGAGAATGACTTTTGCCTTATTTTCTAAAAGATATTTTATTGTAGGGAGAGATGCTACAATACGTTTATCATTCGTAATGTTTCCGTTCTCATCTTGCGGTACATTAAAATCGCAGCGTATAAGCACTTTTTTCCCAGTAACATTTATATCTTCCACACTTTTTTTGTTGTACTTCAATTTGGTCACTCCTTTTTACGTTGATATCATACTGCTTTTTTCAAATAAGCAATCAAATTGCGTACATTATATTACCTAAATGTTAAAAAAGCAATGTGCAGTCCTCCAAATATTGTTAGAAAAATTAATCATTTTTATGCTTTTCTTGCTTCTCCATAAAAAGCGATGCCTATTGAATGGGGGCCGCTGTTTGTTGTAATGGACGGTCCGAGAGGGATTCTGCGAATTTCCTTAACACCAACCTGATTGAGTAGAAGTTGTTCCGCTTTTTTTAATTCGTCTTCTTCCACATCGGAATAAAGCAAAATAATCGTCTGTGATTCCGGACTCACAATGCGCTTTTGTATGTGTTCAACTACCCTTGGAATCAACGCGTGATCGCCGCGTACTTTGTCAATAACCGAAACCTCTCCGTTAATGACATGAGATATTGGCTTTAATCCAAGGACTTCCCCAGCAAACGCAGCACCCCCGGATATTCTTCCGCTTTTCTTTAAGTGTTTCAAGCTATATACTGCAAGATATGCTTCCGCTTTTGAGATTTTATCCCGCGAATCCTTAACAATCTCATCGAACGCCAGACCCTGATCCCGCATTTTTGCAGAGTTCACCGCAATTTGTCCGTAAACATAGGAATATGTACCGGAGTCTAATAGCTCGATTTGAATGCTATTTCCGTTTTCTGAATAAAAAAGCTCGCGAGCAGTGCAACCCGCGGCATATGTTCCAGATCCATGCGCGTTCATTAACAGACAAAGTATATGTGTGTACCCGTCCTTCTGCGCATTTTTAAATGCTTCTAAATAAGAACTAAGCGTTACTTGTGCCGTTGTCGGAATTTCTTCGATCTCTTCTAGCACCTTCCAATACTCTTGGGGCACAATATCATAAAATTCGGCGTATGTTTTTCCACCGTAACTAACCATAACAGGCAGGATCAAGATTCCGTAGCGTTCCGCTTCGTCTTTCGGTATATCGCATGCAGAATCACTGATTATAAGAATTTTTTCCATTATGTTCCCCCCGCCAATTCCTATAGATCCTTAAATTTGATTATTAAAATATTCGCTTTTCTTCTTTAGTTCTTGAAATCCAAGCTGCCTGTGTGCCTCGTAAACCACAACAGCAACCGAATTGGATAGATTCAGGCTCCTTGACCCCTCTGCCATCGGAATCCTGACACAACTTTCCATGTTGTTCGTAAGCAGACTCTCCGGAAGTCCCGCGGTTTCCTTTCCAAACAGGATATAATCATTATCCTGAAAAGAATAATCACAATATGTATATTTCGCCTTTGTAGTTGAATATACAAATCTTCCGCCTTTATTGATACAAAAAAACTCCTCAAGGTTTTCATAAACGCGAACAGATAATAAATGCCAGTAGTCCAGTCCCGAACGTTTCATTTTTTTATCGTCCAGTTCAAACCCCAGCGGTTTTATAAGATGAAGCCGCGAGTTTGTCGCGGCACAAGTTCTTGCGATATTGCCGGTATTTTGCGGTATTTCCGGTTCTACCAATACGATATTAAGCATAAAAAGCCAACTCCAAAAATTATGGCTTCGCTGCCCAAACGAAAAATACTCCATTCGGACAGCGGCCAGAATTTGTTTCATATAAAAGAGAGTGTTTATTCTTATGATTCTGCTAATTTCTTGAGGTCTAACGATAAGATTTTATCAACTGAGTCTGCTGACATTTCCGAGACCGAAGAAGTTCCCTCTCGCATAATAAAGTAGCCAGAGTAGCTGGGTGTGCGATCTCCAATCAAAATTTTGTACTCTCCGTCATTTGTCGTTACAACCAACTGCGCGGCATCACTCGTCAAACCGTAACCCCTCATATTGTCGGGATTGTCCGCTCGAACGGTTGTATCGCTATATATGCGTGAGATTGGATACAACAAATTGGACTGTAAATATTCTTCGTCAACCTGCGCTTCCGACGGTTTTGTCATATGAAACTGCGACACCGTTTTACCTTTTAACGCATCTTTTTCTTGCTGAGTATATTTTTTGATTTCATAAATTTCTTTGCCGTTTTTTATTAATTTAACCGAGTTGATCACATCAGCGGGGCTGTCCCATCCAGGAATAATATCTGGTTCTCTGAAAAAGTACATGTTATTTGTAAAAGTCTTGCCGAAGTCCGGGTCGGACAGGTAAACGGTATTTCCGTTTATTGTTATATAGAAACCGTCTCCGATCGGGGACGCATTTCCTATTCTGATTTCATCGGTTGTTCCGTCTTTATATTTTGCTTTAACTGTTGATTTTGGAACTTTTAATCCGTATATGGAAAGATCAGTTGGATTTTCATCTACAACTTTTTCCGGATCGATCTTTGATATCTTTGAAAAGACGGATTTTATTGCCTGCTGCCGATACTGGAATCCCGGAGCGTAATTTGCTATCTGATAAGTCCGGTTGGGGACATTTCCTTCTGCCTTTAGGGTATATTCCTTCTCTCCCCATACAGATAGCGTAACAGAATCCAAATCATCTTGATTACGATTAACGACGGCGGTTTTCTGTTTTGCGGCTTCTTCTTTTAATATAAAATGATTGAGCGCAAAATAACCCGATGACAAAACAATAACCGCCGCGAGCGCAATGATGATCTGCTTTTCTTTTTTCATTACAGGTTTCTCCTTTTACGCCACTGGTAAATACCCAAGGCAATAACAGACAACGGCAACAAGATTACAAGTAATAAAAATATGACTGACGGCGCGGAACCGGTAATATTGATATGGGATGAAACAAGATTTTTAGGGGTAATTTGAATCGTATCGGAACGTTCGTCCAGATAGCCGAAAGAATAAGTCAATAAATATGAATTTAATATATTTGTATAGCTTAGGATATTATCCTCCATCATCAAAGGCGATGATAAAAACAGTATCCTGGTGTTTTTCGTCTCGTTTGAAACGGTGTTGGTTTTTTGCGAAAGAAGGCCGACAATAAATTGTCCGCTTTTGTCACCGGCAGCTTTATCATACGAATCGTTTGTCACTCCGTCTTTGTAAGCTTTTCCGTAAGCAGACTGCCCGGTGACAAGAATCGGCGTATTTGTGATTCCGGCTGTTTTATTTTCGTTAAATAAAAGATTTATTTGCCTTGCAGAAGGTGTGATTACCAGCATATCCGCCTTGTCTGTAAGCGATTGCGTCATCTCTGTTTGAGCAAGGTACGGCGCAATTTGGAGCGGATGGGATATTGTGCGTTTCGGGTCAAAAACGGTAACCTTGGGGAACGTCACTCCATACTCTTTGAAATAGTTTTCCAGATTTGGAAGTGTAGGCGAATCTGTTCCATAAAACACCATCATGTCGCCGCCGCTTTTTAAATAGGCATCAAGCCGTTTGACTTCTTCTGCTCTATAATCCGCTTTCGGCGCAGCAATAATGATAAGAGATACGTCCTTTGGAACATTTTCAGTGGCAAGATTAATATTATCAACTGTATAGTTCGACTGTTTTAAAAGCGATACAAACGTTTCAGACACGGCCTCGTTGTGTCCGGTTACAACGAGCGTTTTCGGCAGTACATCCTTCGTCACAAGATCGATTGCGGATGTAATCTTTTGCTCAGCAATAAAGCCGGAAGCAACACTTTCACCTGTTTGCTCGTTTACACTTATTTGATATAACGACTCCACATTTGTTGACGTACGGCGCTTGCTGCTTTCAACAATGATCGAATTCTGGGCAAGATTTCCCAGATCCGGATATTGGCTTGTAATGGCCGGATTTTTATAAATATCGATATATTTTATTTTCAGGTTGCCATTCGATGATGCCTGATACCGGTCTAAAATGTCTTTAACCATCATAGTGGTTGACCCGGTGGCAAAATCCTTCTCATTACTAAGAACGGTAATGGTTACCGGAATTTTTATCTCTTTTAGTATCTTTGTTGTTTCCTTAGAGATATTATAAATCTTATTTTTTGTCATATCGTATTTCAACGAATAATGATCAGCTAGAATTCCAACAATCATATTTATAAAGATTGCTGCCGCAACCACAAGTACGGTAAAAACAATCGACATGGAACCGCGTTTCATTCGGTTAGAAATATTCATCACCTTAAACACCTCGCTTACGACCAGCGTTTCTTTTCAAGCACCCTTGAGGTGAGGAAAAGAAAAACGATGGAGACTGTCAGGTAGTAAACTATATTTTGAAGCGAAAACAACCCTCTTGTGAAATCTTGATATCTGGTAAAAAGAGAAATCCAGTCAAACAGGGTTTTTGCCCATATGATTGATGTGGACTGTGATATCAATCCCATAATATAAAGCAGCAAAAATATAGCAAAGCTTAAAAAAGCAGATACAATTTGGTTTTCTGTTAATGAGGATATAAATAGCCCGATTGAAATAAAAGAGGCTGCCGCAAAAATAATCGCTACATAATTGCCAATAATATTGGCAAAGTCAGGGGCTCCGAAAGCTGTAATAATGACCGGCCAGAAAAGCGTTCCGGCTAAAATGATGCCAAACATGCTGAGCGCAGCCAAAAACTTTCCAAGAACAACCGCATTTACAGAAACCGGTGAAGTTAAAATCAGCTGGTCCGTTTTCATTTTATATTCTTCAGAAAACAACTTCATTGTAATCAAAGGCATGATAAACATAAGAACGACCATAATGACACTGAAAAGCGGAGATAAGTCTGCATAGGCCATATCAATATTGTAGAGCTTAAAGAAAAAGTTCATCACAAACAAAAATCCGCCAATCAGAATATATCCGATAGGGGAAATAAAAAAAGATTTGAAATCGCGTTTAAATATTGCAATCATCCGACTTCCTCCTCTCCGTTTGACAGATCCGGATTGTTTTCCACATCCTCCGAAACTTCTTCTGTTGTCAGTTTTAAGAAGATATCTTCCAGACTTAAGTCAAGCGGCTTCATCAATAAAATCGGCAAATTCTTTTCAGAAAGTTTTTGGGAAATTGCCTTTCGGACGTCTTCATTCTGTTTCACTTCAATTATATAATCAAATGCTCCGGGTTCCTTTTCTTCCAGTGCTTCAGCGTTCTTTATGCCCTCTATGGCAGAAAGCGCCGCTAAGACATCGTCGGACTCACCAAGTATGCGTAGTGCCAGCCTGTGTCCGTTTGAAAGGGTAGATGAAAGATTCTCCGGTGTATCGTCCGCAACGATCTGACCGTTGTTGATCACAAGTACACGTTCACAGATCGCTTGTATTTCCGGAAGGATATGACTTGACAAGATAACCGTACGGCTTTTTCCAAGATCTTTGATCATATTACGGATATCGATAATTTGCTTCGGGTCCAGTCCAACGGTAGGCTCATCCAAAATTAAAACATCAGGATTCCCGATTAAAGCTTGTGCAAGTCCTACACGCTGTTTATAACCTTTGGAAAGATTCTTAATGATGCGATGTGAAACATTATCAATTCCAACCATTTCACATACTTCATTAAGGTGCTCTTCCCTGGGAGCTTTCGCCCCTTTTAACTCGTAGACAAAGTTAAGGTACTCCATAACCGTCATGTCCAAATACAGCGGCGGTTGTTCCGGAAGATAACCTATCCGCCGGCGCACATCCATAGGTTCGTCAAGCACGTTTAATCCATCAACCAGTATCGTGCCCTCGCTAGCCGAGAGATATCCCGTAATGATGTTCATTGTCGTTGATTTACCCGCACCGTTCGGACCTAAGAAACCGACAACTTCTCCGTCTTTGATTGTAAAGCTGATTTTATCAACGGCACGTTTTTGTCCATATTGTTTCACTAATCCGTTTACTTCTATCATGTTTCGCACCCTTCCTCCACGCGATAGACTCCAAATACTCTCCGGACCGATCCCGCGCGGCAGATCCACCCGATTTCCCTATCACACCCAAATACCTGAGCATTGAAAAATATTTTAACACAGCCTGGAAAAAAGGATGTTACGGAAGTGTTAATTTATCTTTTCGAGAATTTCAACTTTAATGCATAATTCCTTTAACTGTTTGTCATCCACTTCATCTGGGCAGCTGGTCATCAGTTCAGAAGCATTCTGCACTTTTGGGAAAGCGATGACGTCGCGAATGGAATCACGGTTTGATAACAACATACATAAACGATCAAGACCATAAGCAAGTCCGCCATGCGGCGGTGCTCCGTATTTAAAGGCTTCCAGCAGATGTCCGAAACGATTTTTTGCTTCCTCTTCGGAGAAGCCCAAAGCACCGAAAACTTCCGTCTGGAGATCTCTGTCATGAATTCTTATGGAACCGCCGCCAAGCTCGGTTCCGTTTAAGACAATATCATAAGCTTTCGAACGGACACGACCCGGATCGGTTTTTAACAGTTCGATATCCTCGTCATTCGGAGCCGTAAACGGGTGATGGATCGCAACGTAACGGTGTTCTTCTTCGTTGTATTCAAGGAGCGGGAATTCCGTTACCCATAACAATTTATAATCGCCTTGTTTTATAAGTCCCAGCCGTTTCGCGATTTCACACCGGAGGCTTCCAAGCGCGGTAAGAGCTGTCAGTTCGTCGTTGTCTCCAATAATCAAAATGAGATCACCGTTTTCAGCTCCTGCTCTGTTTACGATTGCAGTTATTTCATCCGGAGTCATAAATTTCGCAAAGCTGGATGTGGTTTCTTCTGCCATCCGGTACCACGCAAGACCCTTTGCCCTATATGTCTTGACAAATTCAGATAGAGCGTCTATTTCTTTTCGCGTAAATTTAGATGCTCCGCCCGGAACGGTGATAAGCCGTACAGTGCCACAAGCTTCCACGGCTCCTGAAAAAACTTTAAATCCGCAGTTTTTAACAATGTCGGATATATCCTTGATTTCCAGTCCAAATCGCAGATCGGGCTTGTCCGACCCGAACCGGTCCATTGCTTCCCTCCATGTAAGACGAGGTAACGGAAGCTCTATTTCCATCGAAAGAATCTCTTTAAAAACATACTTCAAAAATCCTTCATTAACAGCAATCACGTCGTCTACGTCAACAAAAGACATCTCCAGGTCGATCTGCGTAAATTCCGGCTGCCTGTCGGCACGCAGATCTTCATCACGAAAACATCGGACAACCTGCATATAACGGTCGACACCGGCGATCATTAAAATTTGTTTGTATTGCTGAGGGGATTGTGGCAATGCATAAAATTTTCCCGGATGTACGCGGCTCGGAACAAGATAATCCCTTGCGCCCTCCGGTGTGGACTTCGTGAGCATAGGCGTTTCGATTTCAAGAAATCCCTGTTGATCAAAATAATTTCTGGCAGCCTGTGTAATCTTATGACGGAGTTTTAAAGAATCCTGCAAAGAAGTACGTCGAAGATCCAAATATCTATATTTCAGCCTCAGTTGATCGTTTACGTCTATTTCATCACTGATTTCAAAGGGCGGTGTTTCCGATTTTGTCAGAATCGTAAGTCCATCAGCCAATATTTCAATCGTTCCGGTTGGTATTTTGGGGTTTTTTGCTGCACGCTCACGTACCGTTCCGGTTATTCTTAGCACATATTCCGCTCGTACGGTAAAAGCGATCTGGAATAATTCTTTATGAATCGATTCGTCAAATACACACTGGATTATTCCTTCCCTGTCGCGCAAATCAACAAAAATAAGGCCACCCAGATCGCGCATTTTGGAAACCCATCCACATAAGACGACTTCCCTTCCTTTATCTTTTTCACCTAACGTTCCGCAATAGTCTGTGCGCCCATATTTTTGATTACTGTTTGTCATATTATTCCCTCATTATACAAATAGTTATGCTAGATATGACCTTTAACCACTCTTGTAATGCTGTCAACAGTGATATTCGCATTTACAGCTCGGCTTGAACTCATATCTTCTATTTTACCGATCCCGCTTTCAAGTTCATCTTCGCCAATAACCAGTTTATATTTAGCGCCCAGCCGGTCTGCATGTCTTATTTGCAGTTTTACTCCGCGCGAGCACAGATCATATTCGGCAGAAACGCCGTTTAATCGAAGCTCATGGCATAATTTCCGGGCAGCCTGCTGCGCCCCTGGGCCGATTGCCGCAATAAAGATATCCGGAGCCGGAGGATCGGGCATTTTTGCATTCGACGCTTCCATCGTTAAAAGAAGACGTTCCAGTCCGCATCCAAAACCAAGCGCCGGCGTTTTGGGGCCTCCCAGCGATTCAACCAGATTGTCATAGCGCCCACCACCGCAAACCGTTCCCTGCGCGCCGATCGCGTCGGTTACAAATTCAAAAACCGTCCGGTTATAATAGTCAAGACCTCTGACAATCGTCGGGTCAACTTCAAATTTCACACGAAGGTCAATCAAACAGTTCAGCACGCTCTCAAAATGCTTTGTGCAATCATCACATAAATAATCGATTGTTTTCGGTGCGTTTTTTGCTATGGCTGCGCAAATCGGACTTTTGCAATCAAGTATTCGCATCGGATTCTTATCGAGTCTTTCAAGGCAAGTTGGGCAAAGATCGCTCTTTCTGGATTCAAAATAATTCTTCAAGGCTTCCTGATAACGTTTACGGCACTGAGGACATCCGAGTGAATTCAGCCGCGCCGTTATTCCGCTGACACCCAGCTTTTTTAAAAACGTATCCGCGACCGCAATGACTTCCGCGTCCGCTTCCGGTTCCGCTGTTCCAAAGCATTCAATCCCAAATTGATGGTGTTCTCTGAGTCTTCCCGCCTGCGGTTTTTCGTAGCGAAAATTCGGAACGATATAATACGTCTTAAACGGCAGATTGCCGGCATACAGCGAGTTTTCTATGAATGCCCTTACAACAGATGCCGTTCCTTCCGGACGAAGGGTTACGGATCGGTTCGATTTATCCAAAAACGTATACATCTCTTTTTGTACGACGTCGGTCGTGTCACCGATACCTCGAAGAAACAGTTCTGTCCTTTCAAATGTCGGTACCCTGATCTCCCGGTACCCGAATCGTTTTGCCACGTCCCTGAGTACGCTCTCCACATATTGCCATTTATAGGAATGTTCCGGTGTTATATCCGCCGTACCTTTTAACTTTTGTATTTTCTCCGCCATAAACAAACTCCTTTCGTAAAGCCGCCTTATTGCATAATGAAAATAAAATGCCCCGCTTCCTTATGAGACGAAGCGAGGCAAGACAATGCGACGCGGACGCTAAGCGGTTTTAATGACATCATAAACGCATACCAAGATTTCAATTTACATATACGAAAAATCAATCTTTAACGAATCTTTTCCGCTTAACCATATCATATGCGTCAAAAAAAGAAATTATAAAGTGTGCCTCATCAAATTGAATATAACTTCATAATCATGTTTTTTTATTGGATTTTGGGTTAACAATATCACGCCAATCCAAGTCTCCTCGATCGAGACCCAAAATCAGCATTTCTGCCGTAGCCACATTGGTTGCAATCGGGATATTATGCATGTCACATAAACGAATCAATGAATGGACATCCGGCTCATACTGTTTTTTCGTAAAGGGGTCCCGGAAAAACAGCACCATATCGATTTCGTTATAGGATACTCTCGCGCCGATTTGCTGTTCGCCTCCCTGTGACCCGGTCAAAAACCGCTCTATTTTCAAGCCAGTCGCTTCCGAAACCATCTTTCCGGTCGTTCCTGTCGCACAAATATCGTGTTTTGACAATATTCCACAATAAGCAATGCAAAATTGCACCATTAACTCTTTTTTCTTATCGTGAGCAATCAGTGCGATGTTCATATCAGCACTCTCCCATCACAATTATATCTTCATTAAGGGCACATCTTGTCCCAATATGCGCTTTGCAATATTCCGGTACGCTTTCATCGCCTTGGACGGTTTTGATTTCACAAGCGGCAAGCTGATGTTTGATGCCGCAATAACCGCCTCATCCTCCGGCACAACGCCCAAAAGAGGAAACCCTATCTGGTCCATTGCGTCGTCTACGTTATAAGCAAGTTTCTTTTGAATCAGTTTTGGACGGATACGGTTTACTGTCAGCCGAATCTCCGGCACACCCCATTTGTAGAGTTCCGCCGCCATGGTTTCTCCACCGCGTAACGCAACACTGTCGGGCGTGGAAACGATGACACAAAGATCGGCACACGTCGCAAACATTTTGATATAGTCGGAAACACCCGCCGGACAATCTACTACTACATAATGAAACGAATTGCGGGCTTTTTTCATCAATTGCCTTACACCCTCAGAATCAATTCCTTTTGGCAGCTTTACGGCTGGAGCCGTTAGCATATATAGACC
>JANZZB010000196.1 GCA_026419635.1 Clostridiales bacterium
CTCTCATCGCGACACCTCCGTTAACTCTTCCTTACCCTGCGACACCACCTCTCGGGCAAGTTCATGCAGTCGATGCAGGTGTCCCCTGCCTGAACCAGTTCCCAGAATCGAGCGGTAGATTCGACCATCGGCTTCAATTGTGAACACTGAAGCCGCCTTTGTAAAAGCTATAAGTACTAATGGTACATGGATCATTGCCCTAACTAAGGATTTAACAGTTAATCAGGATCTTGTACTTGCTGGTGAGTATAAAAATGGCAAGAAAGATGCAAATGGCCAGGACATCATTCAGCGTAAGATAGCATTATATGCGCAGGATGAAAACCGCAATGTAACTGCAAGATATACACTGACAGCGCCAAAGCTAACTATTGACAGTCCGAAAGCCAGAATACAGAGCGGAACATTTAAGGGTGACCTTTATGTTACAGCCAAGGATTTTGAGTTAGTTGATGCCACTGTTGATGGAAATGTATATTTTACCAATGATGATGCAAAGAACACTTTTAAAATGGATGAAAAAAGTAAGGTAACCGGGAAGCAGGAAATAAAGAAGTAATCTTCAAAAAATCTAAGTTAATTACATTAAAATTCTTAATTCATTTATAATTTTTGCACTGTTATCATTGACACAGATGCAAAAAACAATACAACGAGTAGTGTCGATCACGTAAATCCAGCTGATTGACACTACTCGTTTTTTTATATGCATAATAGCTATAATAATATTATTATCGGAGGAGATTATGCCCAAAACAAAATTTCAAGATTTTATATTTATTAACCAATTTTTTAAAGCTATTTCTCCTTTGCATTATTACTTACCGAAATACCTTTCATATTCCATACTCTAGCTCCCTTCTCCTGATGCGGGAGAAGGGTTTGGGATGAGGGTTAAGACCTAAAGCCGCATCATTACTTAGTTTAGTTGTTGCCAATATTACTCAGCGATGTGGCTAAAGCGTAGTTAGTAGTTGGGGATATACTTATTGATTTGCTCTTGCAAAACTAATACATATCCCTATGTTTCTACTGTCTAATAGTTATAAATCGTGACTGTGAAACAACAAATCATATTCCTAATTCTCGCATTTTTACCGTTACTTCTTCGACCCTTCCATCAATATCCGCTCCGTCAAACTTCGGAAGCCGCATTTCGCTCACGATTTTTCCGTCACACATAAACATAATACGCTCCGTCCTCGCCGCCACCTTTGCATCGTGAGTTACAAGCATAACTGCAGTACCGTCTGCGTTAATATCGGAAAAAATGTTCATTATCTCCTGCGCGGATTTTGAGTTAAGCGCACCAGTCGGCTCGTCACCGAAAATAATTTTCGGATTGCTCATAAGTGCTCGGCATATTCCCGCACGCTGTAGCTGTCCTCCTGAAACCTGTGTAATATCACGTTTTTCCAACTCTGCAATGCCCGCTTTTTTCATAAGCGTTCTTGCTTTTTCTGTAATCTTCACGGCGTTTTTTTTGTTGTCGCGAATTGACGGAAGAATGATGTTGTCGAGGATATTCAGATTTTTCAGCAAAGTCGGCTGCTGAAATACAAATCCCATTTTTCTTCTGCGTATGTCGGCAAGCTCATTTTCTCTGGTTGCCGATAAATCCTTGCCGTCAAAAGTAACCGCTCCGCTGTCAACACCATCCATTCCGCTCAGCACAAACATTAGCGTCGATTTCCCCGAGCCCGAAGGTCCCATAACCGAAACGAACTCGCCATCTTTTATTTCAACAGATACTCCGTCGAGAACATTGCGCTTTTCATCGCCCTCGCCGAAAGATTTCACTATATTTTCACCGATAATAATCTTATTCATAAGCTACTCCTTTATATTTTCAGATATTTTTATTTGTCCCGTACCCGATGCCCCGATAATTGTTGCGACAAGAACCGAACAAACCATCATCAGCGGACTAAGCAGATACGCTGAAACCGGATTGACTGCAAACTTAAAGGTTGATGCTCCAAGCTGGGAGATAACCATGCCCGCAAGTACCTTTCCAAGAGTATTTGCCAAAAGCGTTCCGAGAAGAATACCGATAATCAGAACAAATACCGAACGCGAAACATACTGCATCGTAATATCCGAGTTTGTAAAACCGAATGCTTTCATTACAGCAATGGAATATCTGTCTTTTGATACAAGCATTTTCATAAACAATAGGGTAACCAGTACTGTTATGATTAGAGCAATGGCAAGTGCAGCATAAGAGGCTTTTTTTACGGAGCCTACTGTCGAGCCGAATGTCTGTTTTATATATTCATCAATATCCGATATCTTTGCAAATTCAAACTTATTCGCATATTCCGGAACTTTTGTGTTCACAAGCGTTTTATCAGAAAGCTCCGCACAGATAATACTCCACATAATATCTGCTGAATCATCGGTGAAGACAGCCTTTGCAGTTTTGCCACCGTTGGTAATGTCGGAATAGATTCCGCATACCGTGAGATTTCTGCCCTTTCCATCAATCGTTAGAGTAATGACGTTGCCAACTTTTTTGCCCAGCTCATCGGCGTTTATCACCGAAAGAGCAATTTCGTCTTCTGAGGTGGGCGCTCTGCCCTTTGAATAC
>JANZZB010000197.1 GCA_026419635.1 Clostridiales bacterium
CCGCCACCCTGTTCCGGCGCGGCATGGCTAAAGGCGGAGCAGAAAATCATAATCCACTATTGTGACATTAGCGGCATCGCGTTTCTCGGAAGAACCTAGAAAATTGCCGAACAACGGCAAAGGCAGACAGCTTAATCTGCTGTTTGCATCGCTAAAACACCCACGGTTCATATTGCATCAAAAAAAAGCCGCCTAAAGGCAGCTTTTTCTTCTCTGCATTATATAAATAATAGATACGCAATCAAAGGAATCGTAAAAACGGATATGAGCGTCGATATAAATATTCCCCTTGCTGCAAGCAGTTGATCACCATTATATTCGTAGCTTAAAATGGACGTCAAGGTTGCAACCGGCATTGCAGCTACGACAATCACGATCCCGAGTATGATCTGATCATGTACAAACAGGCGCAGGATCATCCACAGAAGCATCGGCAGAATAATTAGTTTTATAAAAGATAAAAAATAAACTTTGCCATCGCTGAAAATATCCTTTACCGGCATAAATGCAAGTGCCGAACCGATAATCAGCATCGCAGCCGGAGTGGTAATGCTTCCAATTAAGGAAGTGATTTTAATGACGACGGCCGGAAAAGTAATATGCATTGAAAAAATGATAATAGATAATACTGCCGCAATAGAACCAGGGGCCGTAAAAAGTCTCCAACTAAACCGTGTTTTCTCGCCTCCTGTAATAAGAAGAAGTCCGACGGAGAAAACCAGCAGGTTAAACGGCAGATTAAAAACCGCAACGTAGAGCACTGCATCTTTTCCGAAAATTGCTGAAATAACAGGGATCCCCATAAATCCAACGTTGCCGAAAATCAACATGAACCGGTATAATCCAATGTCTTTTTCAGATATGCGAAAAAGTTTCGGAAGAAATATTGACACTGCGATATAAAACGCGTAGGTCAACAAGGAAAGAAAAAGGATGAAAAACAGTTTGCCCGTGCTGGCCATGCTATTGCCGCTTATCGCAGAAGACAAAATTAAAGCGGGCAGGGTCACCATATTAATCAGACGGGCAATAACCTTATTTGCCGCTAAATCAAGTATGTTCAATTTGCCGGTTATATATCCGACAATAATTACGCCGAACAGAATCAGCATCTGGCTGATCACTCCGGATAAATCCATAGTTAAGTCGTCCCCTTATGTCAAATCAAGCAGCTAAAAATACGCCGTAAAGATTTATTATATACGAAACTTTTAAAAATAGGAAGAGCCTACTAGAACACCTACGCAATATGCTTTTTGCTTTTTTAAAAAAAACATACATTATATAACCTTAAAAAATAAGGTTATATAATAAGAACCCAATTCCAATGAATATATCTAAGGATGTTTGCAACAATTAATCTAAACAGCCATGTCATTAATTGTTTTAAAGAAAAAAACAACCGCCCTTTCGGGCAATTGTTTATTTTTTTATCGTTTTACACAGGATTTGTCGCCAAAAACTCTGATATCTTCTGTCGTGCATGCGCAATCTGCAAATTATCCCCCGCCGTCTTTCGTACGGTTTCAGTCTGTTTCCGGACGTTTTCCAAAACCGTTATTAGCTGTGTTTTTAGTACTTTATCGTTTGTTTTGGAATAGACCCGGATTGCTGCGTCGACTCCCGCAGCGCCTGCTCTGCTGACAATTTCAGTATCAAAGGTGTGGAGTGTTCCGGATAAATATCGGTCCGCATTATAGTTTGCGACAAAACCGTCAGGGTTTAAGAGACTGAGCATACAGATCATTACGGCACCTGTTATAGCTGCAAGCCGCATAATCGAAAACTGCCATTTCTGTAATACAATCACACCAAGAAAAATTACCGCTAAAAACACAAGGAAAAGACAAGGCAAAAGCCGTCTTACCGACAGACCGTATACACTGATATACAGAGCCATTTTGCTAAACGCAGTCGTAATCATTAAAAGAGTCAGAAGCGAAAGCGCTACGTTTAAGATTTTGAGCAGATTGCTTTCCCTCCTTGGTTTTTTGCATAACAAATTTGCTGCTGTTAGTAGCGAGAGATTTATCGCCGCAATTTTAATGAGTTCAAAAAAGCCGTTGCGCGCATATTCGGAGTATACCTGGAAACCCACTGGACAAACACCGGCAAAAGCAGAAAAAAAGTAGGGAATTTGACTAAGTATAAACGTTAGATATAAAAAGCAAACCAGCAAAAGCACCGTATAAACCGTCGCCGTCTCAAAAATCCGCATCGCATCTATTGCGGTCTGTGTCTCTTCTTTTTTAAAGGTATTGCAGCCTCTCCCATGTGCACAACCCGCAATCAATCCAAAGAGGTACATACCAATCGGGAATGCAATAATAACTTCGAAAAAAAACTCGGCAAATCGGCTTTTAAACCACTGGAGATAATGATATATACCAATTGCTATTTTGTAAAATCCGCCGCTATCCGCTTTCATTAATAGTGGTAAAACCATTCCCGCGATCAGCAGCGATAAAAGAAGGCCCAGCATAATGGACGTAATCCGCCGCCCTGCTCCCATCTTCTGAGT
>JANZZB010000198.1 GCA_026419635.1 Clostridiales bacterium
AATAGACGATGAAACCCTTAACCGTGCAATAGACATTTTTAATGATTACAAAAAACGTGGCATCATATTGAATGATAATTGGTCTGACACGTCATGGCGGCTTTCTGACCAGATTAAAAATGTAGGGTTTACACTGATTACGTTTGAAGGACATTATTACAAAAACGCAATGAATTGGATCGGATGTAACTATCATTGCTATCAAGACTGCGTAAAGTCTTACATCGTTTTTAATTTAGGGGAAATGGTGCTTTCAACTTTGAGGGATATTGCCAATACGTTTATCGTTCTAGCGGATAAAACCAGTGAAGAAACGACCGAAATGACCAAGCATATAAATCATATTGTGGGGTTACTGAAAATTATCCCCGGCGGCAATGAAGAAAAAGATTGGGTCATAGAAACGTTGGAAGAAAAAATGGAACGGAACTGGAGTCACCGCAAGGGCAATAAACGGCGGCTTGCCGACTTTCAATCATACTTGAAATTCAACGATATTCTCGGTAAATTTTGGCTTACTGCCGATAAAAAACAAAAGCTGTTTTACTTCCCGCTGTTCTTTTGGTGGAACCTGACCGCTATACTTCCGCTTCGCCCGACGGAATTTTTGCTGATTCCGCGCGATTGTCTTGAAATCGGTAATAACGGAGAAAACATCCTCACCATAAGACGGACAAAACTGAAAGGCGGATTAGAAAAAATTGCTTACCGTATCAAAGATGATTATGAGTGCAAGAAATATACGATAACCGAAACACTGGCCGCCCATCTGCGTTCATACATTGAAGCTACCCGAAAAATGCGGGAAACGAGCGTTGATACGTTGTTTTTGCAGGAACCTCATTACAACTACTTTGGTGTTCAGGCAAATCCGGCCAGTAAATATTATTCGTATGCCAATCTGAATACTTGCCTGAGATATTTTTATCAGGAAGTTGTGAAGGCAGAAAATACGAGCCTAAACACAATCCGTTTAGGTGACACACGGCATATCGCAATGGTTAATTTGATTATTTCCGGCGGTTCCCCAGTAATATGCCGGGAACTGGCGGGGCATTCCGATATCGACATCAGTTCTCACTATTTTTCCAACATATCTAATTTGGTGGAATGTGTGACGCTCGAACGATACCGAAAAACAATGGGCGGTAAAACAAATATTGTTGGTACTCCGAAATTCCCGTTATCGGTATCAAATGAATGGTACAGACTTCCCGAGGGTTGGTGTGCCTCCCCTTCTGTTAAGGATGGCGATATTGGCGAATGTCTTAAAATTACCGGCACTCAAGGAGAAATCGGTGATTGCAGTTATTGCGTCCATTATCATCCTGACCTGCCTGGCATCAGGCTCGAATTTCTCGACGAAAAAGCCGGCAAACAGAAGGTTGACACAGACAGCCGATATCTCATCCAAATGATTGAGCTTGTCCGCAAAGGAATCGGATACACGGAAGATATTAGCGCCGCACTGCTCCGCTTGCAGCGCAGCAGCAATCATTACAGCAAATGTTTATGGGAGAAATATTCGGAAGGGGGCGATGTATCATGGCAAGGCCAAGAAAATTAAGCGACGCGGATATGATAAAAATTGTGGATTCGTTCTATGAAAGCAACGGGGACCCTTCCATGTTGAAATGCAGCTTTTTAGAAGAATACGCAATATCTGTCGGAGTTGACGTTAAGGCATATGACTTTCGCAGAAGCAAAGCGGTAAGAGCGCGAATGGATGAATTAAAAGATTTATCGCCGCTGTCCTCGGATACAGGCGCAATTTCGTATAAAAATTTAGATGTTGACGCTTTTCTTAATCAAAACAATACAACAACGACGCTTCGAAACAGCCTTCTTGAATTGGACGGGACATGGCGGCGGATTTATGAAAAAGCTGTTTTCTTATCGCAGAAAAACGAATCGCTTTTAACAGAGATTTTCTCAAAAAACAATGAAATCAAAAAACTGGTTTTGGAAAAAGAAGCCGCTGAAACGGAAATTAAAGAGCTTGGAACATCTTCAAACAAACTATTACTTGAAAATCGCTATTTGAGGAAGATGCTAAAGCAATATCTCTACCCTGCTATCGCCAATGAAATTCTGCTAAAAGAAAATGTTTTGGAACAAGTTGATACTGAGGTTACTCTTGAGGCAATGGATAAAATGACAGAAGCTGCCGTCCCGTCTCCGTTTTCAAGCGCAGTCGCAGCAGACAGGGAGATTCTTTCGCGCGAAGAATTACTTTTGGAGCGCATGAAAAAGCAGATCAGAGAGGTGGATGGCAGCGGAATGGGATTATGATAAAAACGGTAATTTACGTCCGGAGCATTTCACAGGTGGTTCTAACAAAAAAGTATGGTGGAAATGCAAACTGGGACATAGTTGGCAGGCGAATATCCACAATCGCGTTTTTCATAATGTAAATTGTCCGTATTGTACGAATAAAAAAGTATGGCAAGGTTTCAACGATATTGTTACAACACATCCTGATGTCGCCGCTGAATGGGATTATGAGAAGAAT
>JANZZB010000199.1 GCA_026419635.1 Clostridiales bacterium
GTGGCCTTGGAACTTAACCTTAGGGAAACGGAGGATCTGTTGAGACGAGCAGGCTATACCCTATCCCATAGCTACAAATTTGATGTCATTGTCGAGTATTTCATCATTAGTGGCAAATACGACATCTTTGAGATTAACGAGGTGCTGTTTAAATATGATCAGCCGCTGTTGGGAGGGTGAAGTCATGGATGTTTTGCTGACGATAATATTACCTGCTATAATCATTATTCTGATTGTCGTACTGACAATTTTTATAAGAAAAAAACCTAATTTCAAGAGCAAAGGCGTATTATCATCTGTAAATTCTGATCCAATTACTTCTAATACACTTGAGTCAGAACGTGTTCAAGAAAGCGGTATAACAATACCTATAGAGCGGCTACCGGAAACCACTGAAATTGATGAAAAAAGTCTTTTTGAAATTACAGACCGTACAGTCATTGCTCGAATTACACAGACAATTCCAGCGATAGCAGAGACTGCAACACAAACAATTGCAAACAATGCTCTTAAAAGTATGGATGTGTATAAGGCGATACTTCCCAGTGGCGAAACCCTTGCGAAATCTAAAGACATGGCGGGAGCTGTGCGAGGCTTTTCCCATGGAAAAAATGGGATTAAAAATCATGCAAATTTGGTTAAACAAGACCTTACAAAGACTACCGCTGTAGCTAACGGTGTTGCAAATGTGATAAACGTTGGTTCTTTAGTTGTTGGACAATATTATATGTCAGAAATAAATTCCAAATTGGAAACAATGAATAAAAGCATAAACAAGATTAGCGAATTTCAGGATAGGGAATTTAAGAGTCGGAGTTTATCTTTGATTACTCGTGTTGGGGAGATTTCTCAGTTCAGTTCTGAAATCTTGGAAAATGACGAACAAAGAAAGATAAAACTTACAACTTTAGAAAATTTAAAAGGTACTGCTACCGAACTACTCGGACAAGTTAACATAACGATAACCGACATTTGTAATAATAGTCCTAAGCTTGATTATAAAGAGTATCAGGAAAAAGTTGATGATTTCAACATTCTGGTTGAGTATCAGAATATATTGGTAAATGTTCTTGGGGAAATCAGCAAATTGACATATTTATTAGGCAAAGGTGACATATCAAGCGATATGTGCTATTCCTTGTTTAATAAATTTTTGGAACAATCTGTTCAAACCAGAAATGTGCTGGAGCTATGGCACGACAAACAGGTCAAAGCGTTAAGTATTGATTTGGATAAAAATCGTATTTCTAAGAGCGGAGTGGAAGGCTTCTTTTCAGCAATACCGGCTTTTGTAGATGAAAAGTGGAAATACAAAGAATTAAAACAAGGGTTGGTTCAAAAAATCAACACCCAATCCCAAACTAAGCTGCAAGCTTTAAATGAACCGGAAACAGTATACGATGAAGATGTTCAGATTATTATAAAAGATGGAAAATACTACTTTTTGCATGAATCACCTGATAAAACAAAGAATTAAATCAAAAGCTGTTTTGTAAGATGTCGCTTCTTAAGCGACCGGTTGATCCGCCTAAGCTGTTATCCTTAAGTCACAATAAAACTTAAGGAGGACATTTAAAAATGAAAAAAGGATTAACCGAATTGGTATTCATACTGGACAAAAGCGGCTCAATGAGCGGCTTGGAGAAGGACACAATCGGCGGCTATAATTCCATGCTTGAAAAGCAAAAGGCGGTTGAGGGTGAATGCCGCATTACTACGGTGTTATTTGACAATAACTACGAACTGCTTCATGACCGCATTGATATTAGGGCTGTCAACCCAATCACGGAGAAGGAGTATCAGGTGGGCGGCTCCACCGCACTTCTTGACGCCATCGGCAGAACGATTCATAAGATCGGCAACGCACAAAAGAACACCGCCGACGACTATCGAGCTGAAAAGGTGATGTTCGTAATTATCACCGACGGTGAGGAAAACGCAAGCCGCGAATATTCCGCGGATAAGGTATAAGAGACAGGATTGAGAGGCAAAAGACAAAATACGGCTGGGAATTTATTTTTCTCGGTGCAAACATCGACGCCGTACAGACTGCGGGGCGGTTTGGAATTGCCCCGGACAGAGCGGTTGACTATCTTGCGGACAGCGCGGGAACGGAGCTGAACTTCAAGGTGATGAGCGCGGCGGTAGCGACATTCCGTGAGGCAGGCACGGTGGATGAGGCCTGTTTTGACGAAATCCGCAAAGATGTAGAGCGCAGAGGAGGCCGGAAATAATGCTCGGAGCAATTATCGGCGACATCATAGGCTCGGTCTATGAATGGAATAACATCAAAACAAAGGACTTCCCGCTTTTTCGTGACGATTGCTTTTTCACAGACGATACGGTTATGACCGTGGCCATCGCAGAAGCAATCAAAAAAGGCGGCAAGTCCGATGATTTCATAGATGAAATGAAAAAATGGGGCCGCCTGTACCCTGACGCAGGATATGGCAGCCGCTTTGGCAGTTGGCTTTTTTCCCAAAGCCTGTCTCTTATACAC
>JANZZB010000200.1 GCA_026419635.1 Clostridiales bacterium
CTATATTAACGGCATACCCATATTGAAATGGGGTGAATGGCAGGATAATTCCTACTGCGGCTGTGTTACCGTCCTCTTGAACGCTGCTGGGATTTCAGCCTCTTATGAAAAAGTGATGGGCTTGTCCGGCGTGTGCTGGCAGGCAATCATGCTCGACAACTGGGATCCAAGTAGCCAAATGCCGCAAAACGGATTGCTATGTGAAAAGAATATTGGTGATGCACTCGGCATTTCCGTTTACACTCTCAGCGATGAAAAAGACATATGCACACAAGCGAAAAAGAGCATTGACAGTGGTGTTCCTGTTTTATTGGTCGGCGGCAGATGGGCGCCGGAATGGACACTTGCCTGCGGTTATGCAGTAGAGAACGGTGAATATAAATTTTTTGGGCGAACATACTTTGATTGTCAAAGTCAGAGTGCATCTGAAAAAGTGATAGAACACCAATCTACAAGCGTACCCGAAAGCGAGATTTATACCGAGAATGGATATTTTTATTTAAATGGCTTTCCGGGAGTTTATCCGGCAGGGCTGACAAGGTTTTACGATAAGAAATGTGAACCGGTTTCTCACAAGCAGGCGTTAAAGGTTTCTCTTGAAACGTGTATCAAGATGTTTGAGCAACAGCCTAGCCAATATAACCACAAATTCGGATATGACGCCTATGATGTGTTAATTCATGGTTTTGAGCTTGACGATGCAGATTATTTTGAAATATGCAAAAACGACCAGTATCACATTGGCTCAATGCTGGATGCGCGGCGGGCAGCTTATATGTATCTTCACTCCTGTGTTGATTTACTCGGCGGCGGAAACAAAGCGCGGCTTGTGGAAACAGCGCGGCTCTACAAACAAATGACTGAAAATCTGCTTGAAGCAGTTCCATATAAGAAAACCACAGCTGTTTTCAACACGGATTCAAGCCCCGTATGGAACAAAGAGCGTCGACAGAAGCTGGCGGCAGCTTTGAAAGAAAACAAGGAGTTGGAAAAGCGGGCGCGGGTAATTGTTAAAAATGTTTTGGAGAATTGGGAGGACGAATAATGAGCGAACCTGTAAAAAGAATCAACCCCACTCCAGAAAGCTATTCCCCGAAAGACAAGCCGGAGATTCTTAACATGGCGGAAGATGGCGCAGCTAAGTTCCGACCGGGACAAATGAATAATATCAATAATGTACCTCGTTTATATCATGATGATCCATCTCACAACTATATGTTTTGTGAATGTATGTGGTCATTGATGAGAGCGTTAAATGAAGATGCAAGGCTTGATTTTCAATTCTTTGCCGCAGTTACGGGCGATTTGTTTTCGCAGATTTGGCTGGAACCTATATGGAATTATAATGATTCTCTTTCAAGTGTGTTCAAAGACACGTTGATTCCTATTCAGGCGGCCTTTGGTGCTTGTGGATACGATTTTGACTATATTCCGCAGAAAGAAGTTCAAGCTAATAAACAGGGGCACATCCAACGAATTATGAAATCCATAGACCACGGCGTTCCTGTACTGACATTTGGCATCATCGGCCCGCCTATTTGCTCTATTATTACTGGTTATGCGGATGAAGGTGCACAACTTATAGGCTGGGCACAGTTTACTGATGAACCTAAAGAAAGTAATCCCCTTGATTTGGAGCCGTCTCCCGGCTTATTTTGTGTCCGCAACGGATTGGATCGTTCGGTTGCACTCGTTTTCCCGAAAGAAAAAAACTCGCAGCCCAATATTTCGGACGTGTATTACAAAATTATCTCGAAAATCCCTAATTGGATAGCTGTTCCACCCGAAATACAAAAACAATACGACGCCATCCTTGCTCCGAAAAATGTTTGTCTTGGGAAAACGGCTTTTGATAAATGGGCTGATACTTATGGAAGCTGCATGGTGATGATCGGGACAAATATGCACCATATGCAGGAGTTTCTAAACCGCACACAATCGTTTTGCCCGGATGCATATGATCTTTTTCAAAAATTAAGGACAGCGTATTCCGAATTAAATGCCGGATTACAAGATTTAATTTCTTTCCAAGGCGGTTATTTCTTCGATTCAAAAAAGTTTATGAATAGCGGCTTTCGCGCCGGTATTGCCGAAAGAATCCGGCATTTAGGCGTTTTGTATCAAGCCGTTGGAGAGGTGATAAAATGAGCGAACCTATTAAAAAAATCAACCCCACTCCGGAAAGTTATTCTCCAAAATCAAAACCGGAGATTTTAACAATGGCAGAGTACGCGGCTTTTGCATCCGATACGATTGCCGACCCATTTGTTGGCGGCGAACCGCCCCGCACATCAAATAAAATATTAAATTATCGTCGGATTCAGCCTTTTGAAAACTATTTTCTGTGTTCGGCTATCTGCTCGGTGGGTAAGGCTCTCGGCTCAGAAATTGACGATTTTCATTTTTACGCTAATTTAACAGGTGATAATTTTACTTATCTGTATGCCGCTGAAAAAGGCAATCCGAACAATGTGCAATGC
>JANZZB010000201.1 GCA_026419635.1 Clostridiales bacterium
GACAATAGCACAATTGAAGTTACTTGCTATGATCGAGGCATTTACTTAAAGCGCAACGAAGCTGTATATAAGTTTAAGAATATGACTCCAGAAGCAATTACAAAAAGAATCTGCACGGACTTTCATATTAAAACGGACTCAATTGCTGCAACCGGAATAAAAATAAGCCGGAATTTTGTTGGTATTCCTTTATACCAAATCATTCAAACGGCGTATACGCTTGCATCGGAGTCAAACGGAAAAAAATATCTGATCCGTTTTGACGGAGAAAAACTATGTGTTATTGAAAAGACGATTACTTCTGAAACGTTGATTATTCAAGGCGGCAGCAATTTAATTTCATATTCCACTTCGGAAAGTATCGAAAATATGATCAATCAGGTTTTAATCTACAATTCAAATGACAAATTGATCGGAACACAGAAGGATTCAAAAGCAATCAAGCAATATGGTTTGCTGCAAAGCTGCTTATATCAATCCGAAGGTGAGGACTCAGTTAAACAGGCTAAAAAGATGATGGAAGACAACGGAGTCAGCCAGAAGATTACAATTGAAAATCTCGGCAACATTGCAAACATTACAGGCGGCATGGCAGTCGTTCAGGAACCATACACAAAAAAGTACGGCTCTTTTTATATAGACAGCGATGTGCATACATGGAAAAACGGGATATACAAAAATCAGTTAGTAGTCAATTTTAAAAATATCATGGACGAGCAAGAGGCCGGTTCTCTTATAAACAAAAACGGAAGTTATACAAGCGGATAGTTATATATTTAAAAGCCATCTAAATTTGCCATTGCTGCTGGAGGGTAAAGCCTTACTATTAGATTTAAAAAGAAGGTGATAGGTTTTGGAAGGAAATCCATACTCCATTTTAGTTCAGACTTTGAAAAACGGAGAAAAACGTCCGCCTGGCTACCGGATGGGAGAGATCGTCTCCGAAAACCCTTTGAAAGTTGAAGTGTCGGGAACAGTACAGACATCAGAGGATTTATTAAAAAACGATGCGCTGGCAAGTTTTCAAAAAGGAGAGCAGGTATTGCTTTTGCCGATTGAAAACGAGCAGCGCTATATTATTCTCTGCAAGGTGGTGAGCACATGAGCACGGAATTATTCCCGAGCATCCAGCCTCAGGCAGTCGAGACGGAAACAGAGCTTTCTTTGTTCAAAGAAATAGCATGGGATTTTGAAAAAGACATGCCAATCTTCAAAAACGGATCTCCGAGCATTATTTCAGGGAAAGACGCTGTTTTAGTATGGGCATGGAAAGCGCTGCACACGCCGCGATGCAGGCATGAAATTTATACTTGGGACTATGGAAACGAAACGGAATCGTTGATCGGGCAGCCATTTACCGATGATTTAAAACGATCGGAAGCGGCGAGATATGTAAAGGAATGCCTTTTGGTTAATCCATACATTTCGGACGTATCGAATATTACTGTTTCATTTTTGGACGGAGCAATCAAGATCAGTTGCACAATAAAAACGGTATACGGGGAGGCGGAATTAGATGTATGAAAGTATGACGGTTGAAGACATTAAAAGCGATATATTAGGAAGAATTTCAACCGACATTGACACCCGGGAGGGAAGCTATACTAACGACATGATCAGCGCTGTTGCATACGAGATATGGAAAACATACCAGTCGTTAGACGCAATTCTTCCGATTGCCTTTGTGGACGAAACGAGTGGGGAATATATTGACAAGCGGTGCGCGGAATATGGCATAACAAGAAAAGCGGGAACCAAAGCAACCGCTACACTTCATTTTACAGGGACAGACGGGACGATCATTCCGGCCGGAAGCGTTTTCTTAACAGTGGACGGGCTGGAATTTGAAACATCGGCAACGGTTACAATTTCAAACGGTACGGCTTCGGCCATTGCGACAGCATCAGAAGTGGGAGAAACGTATAACGTAGACGCCGGAACGATCACACAGCAGATCGTAAGCATCAGCGGGTTATCCGGCATTACAAACGACAAGGCAACAGGCGGCACAGATCCGGAGACAGACGCCGCGTTCGTTGCAAGATTATGCGATTATCTTCAAAAGCCGGCCACTTCGGGCAACATAAACCATTATGAGCAATGGGCACTTGCGGTCAATGGTGTGGGAGCCGCAAAAGTCACGCCATTATGGAATGGAGCGGGGACGGTTAAGGTTTTAATCGTAGGAGCAGACAAAGGGCCGGTAGATTCGGCGATCGTTGCGAACTGTCTTGCAAACATCGAATTAAATCGGCCGATCGGGGCGACTGTAACCGTAGAGAGTGCAACAGGGCTTTCTGTCAATATATCGGCTGAGATTACGATTGACAGCACCACTACAAAGGCAGCAGTACGAACAGCTTTCACGGAAGCCTTGGACACGTACCTGAAAAGCATTGCTTTTGAAAAAAATGAGATATTA
>JANZZB010000202.1 GCA_026419635.1 Clostridiales bacterium
AAGCATTGTGATACTTGCTAAAAATCGATTCGGTATAAGAGGGCGGGATTTGTCCAAGTTAGGCGCAGAATTCGTCGAATTTACTGCAAAAACCAGAATGAGCGGGGTGAATTATCAGGGAAATGAAATTCGCAAAGGCGCGGCGGACGCGGTAAAAACATATGTAACGGAAAAAGGCGGGCAGTATCCGGAGGAATGCGCCCAAATCGTAAAAAGAATCGCATCAGTCGGCGGTACACCTCTTGTTGTAGTAAAGAATTATAAAGTTTTGGGCGTTGTGTATTTAAAAGATATTGTAAAAAACGGTGTGAAAGAACGATTTGACGATTTGCGGAAAATGGGCATCAAAACGATCATGATCACCGGGGATAATCCGATGACGGCGGCAGCGATTGCGGCGGAAGCCGGTGTCGACGACTTTCTTGCTGAGGCGACACCGGAAGCAAAACTTTCCCTGATCCGTGATTATCAGGCAAAGGGACACCTGGTCGCGATGACGGGCGACGGAACCAACGACGCACCGGCCCTTGCACAGGCAGATGTTGCCGTTGCGATGAATTCAGGAACGCAGGCCGCGAAGGAAGCGGGAAACATGGTCGACTTAGACTCCAGTCCGACCAAGCTTATCGATATCGTGCGTATAGGCAAACAGCTTTTAATGACGAGAGGATCATTAACTACCTTTAGTGTGGCAAACGACGTTGCGAAATATTTTGCAATTATCCCGGTTTTATTTTTTGGAATTTATCCGCAGCTGAGTTCACTTAATTTTATGAATTTAACCAGTGCAAAAAGTGCGATTCTTTCAGCAATTATTTATAACGCACTGATTATCATTGCTTTAATACCTCTTGCATTAAAGGGTGTTAAATATCGTGAAACATCGGCCGGGAATCTGCTGAAAAGAAATATGCAGATTTATGGTTTGGGAGGAATCGCCGCGCCCTTTATAGCAATTAAACTGATTGATATGCTTTTAACCGTTTGCGGTATTTCATGAGGTGAATAATATGAAAGTTTTTTTAAAGTCTCTTAAACCGGCACTTCTTTGCTTTCTCGCTATGACGCTGTTATGCGGGATTTTTTATACGGGTCTGGTTACGGGAATCGCCGGGATCGTTTTCCCAAATCAGGCAAACGGCAGTATAATTACTGTAACATTAAAAGACGGAACCAAAAAAGCATATGGGTCCGAATTAATTGCACAGAAGTTTACAGATCCGAAGTATCTAATCGGCAGACCGATGGGAACGTCAAACTTATCCCCGGTCAGCGAAAAACAGGATAAGCTTACCAATGATCGAATCAAATGGTGGCATACTTTAGATCCCGGAAATAAGTCGGATATTCCGATGGATTTGGTTACGGCATCGGGAAGCGGAGTTGACCCGGATATTTCGCCGAATGCGGCAGAATATCAAGTGCCCCGCATTGCCAGAATCAGAGGGATCAGCGAAGAGAATGTAAGGGAAATTATAAAAAAATACTCCACTGGTAAATTTCTTGGATTCTGGGGAGAACCTGCCGTTAACGTATTAAAAGTTAATCTGGCACTTGACGGCTTGATTTAGAAACTTCAAAGTGGCATACTCATATACAATAAGGCGGTGGTTTTATGGTAGATCATGACGATAGGCGCCCAGATCCGGACGTTCTTTTGGAAAGCATCCGCTCGAATGAACCCAAAAATACCGGAAAACTAAAAATCTTTTTCGGGTATGCAGCAGGCGTAGGGAAAACCTACGCTATGCTTGATGACGCACATGAACAGCTAAAGAACGGGGTCGATGTATTGGTTGGCTACCTTGAGCCGCATACCCGCCCTGAAACAATGCAACTGCTCAGCGGGTTGCCCGTGCTGCCGCCAAAAGTTCTGCAATATAAAAATATTCAACTAAAGGAATTCGATCTGGATTCCGCGCTTTTAAGAAAACCGGAGCTGATTCTGGTCGACGAGCTTGCGCACTCCAATGTAGAGGGAGTGCGTAACAAAAAAAGATATCAGGATATTGAGGAACTGCTTAACGCCGGAATCGATGTCTATACAACTGTAAACGTCCAACATATTGAGAGTCTGAATAATGTTGTCCAAAATATTACGGGAGTGGTCGTGCGTGAAACCATTCCTGACTACATTTTTGACAACGCAGATAAGGTAAAGTTAATCGATATTGAACCGGATGAACTGTTAAGGCGTTTTGGCGAAGGGAAGATTTACCGTAAGGAAAGAGCAGAAACGGCTCTTAAAAATTTCTTTACAAGAGAAAATCTGCGGCTTTTACGCGAAGTCGCAATGAGAAAAGCTACAGACAGGATCAGTTTCGGCAATCTTAGCGAATGGCATGTAACCGAAAAAATAGCTGGTCTTAAACTTCTTGTATGTGTGGGCTCGTCTCCTTCGTCTCCCAAATGTAT
>JANZZB010000203.1 GCA_026419635.1 Clostridiales bacterium
CCTGTGCATAGTTTTCAATAATACGGGCGAGCATGTGCTTTTCAAAGATTGTTTTCCAGAGATAATCGGTCTTAAGGCCGTCGGGGTTCGGCGGGGTTCCCGCACCGTCATTATATCCCTTGTCGAAGGGCAGGAACCAGGAAGCTTTGCCATCAAGCCTTGTGCAAAACTTAACTCTCTCGTCATCAACGGCAAAATGAACCATGCAGCGCTTAAACTGGAAAAGCAGCTCCCGCGGGTCGCGGTCGGTCTGGTACTGGTATACGGCATCGTCAACATTCTGCTTTGTAAGTTGATTTTTTAGCTCACATGTTATTACCGGCAACCCGTTAATAAAGATGCACAGGTCAATTGCCAGTCTTGTTGCGTCCTTGGAGTATTGGAGCTGGCGTATAACGCTGAAAATATTCTGCTCAAAGAGTGTTTTTGCCTTTACATTCCTTTCCGTTGGGGTCATATAGAACATGACAAGATCGGCGGGATAAACCTTAATGCCGTTGCGAAGGACATCTATAATTCCGCGCTTGGCGATTTCACCGCGCAGACGGTTGAGGAACTGCGCCTTTTTTAAGTCGCTTTTGAACACGCCGAGTTTTTCCATCTCATCTGGCTGTGTCGCCGCAAGAAAACGGAATAGGCGCGTTTCGTCAATAGCGTAGTCACGGTTATAGTCGGCATTGGTGCCATGCTCATAACCGTGTTTATTTACTAGCCAGTTTACAATCAAAGATTCAAGCCCGCTTTCTCTTGTGTTGGTCGCAGTCATTATTCCACCTCCTCTTCTTCGGTTTCATCATCCATGGCATTTTCGCCGTCAAACTCGTCTTCGGTGACTTCATCGGGAACGGTTTCATAATCCGGGATTTCGACGCCGCGCACGTCCACCTTTCCGGTGACGACATCGGAAATAAGGCGGGTGCGGTATTCATTGAGTAGTTTTATTTCATCGTTTAATGCCATATACATCTTATCAATTTTTGCTAAACAATTATCAAGATAATTAAGGATTTCATACTGCTCAGCTTTACTTGGTATTCCCAACGCAAAATTGCTAATAAAGTCGCTGGGAACCCGCTTCTGCCCAGCTGAACCTGTCATTACTTCGGCACCTTGCATGCGAAACTGTCGTAATTGTGTAATCATATAAAGATAGCGCGGCAAAATTTTTTCGTTTGCCCGCAATACAATTAATTCCGTAGTACCAAAACCAATATCTGTTTCAAGGTTATCTAAGCAGGCGCCCTTCCCATTTTCAAAACAGGGAGTAATCTTTGCAACAACGACATCATTTTTAGCAAAAGATGAGAAACCGTTTTTTATATCTTTGAGTTTACGTTTTTCGGAGCAATCAATCTTTCCGTCTGAAGAAATATTCTCCATTGGTAAAAAAACAAGGAAATCCTCTAAAGAGTATTTCTTTAGTTGTGATGAGATGGATGCATTGATTCGGCAAACGCGCTTAAGTTTCATCACAGACCATTGTGACGGAATTTTACCTAACCAAATAATTCCACTTTCTTTTTGACTTACTTGTGAATTAATCCCGTACATTATTGCGTTATCTATAGTAGCCTTGCGCTGCTCATTCAATAGTGCAATCTGCTTTTTCTTTGCCCTGATGAGTTTATTTATTTTCGCAATCTTCCAGTCGAGGAAACGCACGATTTGGTCTTGTTCCTCGCGGGGAGGAACAGGTAGATATATAGACTTCATTTCTGTATATCGGGTTGTCCATAGATCAGCGACGATTCCTCTACCATTTCTGTAAAACTCTTCAATAAAATAATGGCTTTTTAGCAAATAGTGCATATATCGCCCATTAACAAAGGCGCGTGGCTTTAATACTATGTTAATTAGGGAAACAGAACCATCATAATTTGATATGCCACTTGAACCTCTCCTGTCAGAACGGCTATTGATTACGAAATCTCCTATTCTGACGAGCTTACGATTGTCTCCGTTATTCGTTTTTGCAACAGTTGAAATTTGTGGAACAACCCCAGCTTTACTTACAGAAAGAGGCGAATAATCCTTATCCGATACTTTTTCATTTCTTTCTATAAAAAGTTCACGTATTTTATGAGATTCCCAGTGGGCTGGGATGTTATAAAGCCATAGAGCAGGTGTCTCTTTATATTTTTCATAGGGCTTCAGCACATCCTCACCCCCCTATGATCTCATCGAGCAGCCCTTTGGTCTCAGCTTCAAGCGCGCGGAGATCGGCTGTTATTTCTTCCAGAGAGCGAAGCTGAATTGGCTTATAGAAATATTTTGTAAAGCTTATCTCATAACCGATTTTTGTCTGCTTTTCGTCTATCCATGCGTCCGGCGCAAAAGGCTTTACTTCTTTCTCAAAGAAGGCTTCAATGCCGCCTTCATAGGTGAAGGGTATCTGTTCGGTATCAGTC
>JANZZB010000204.1 GCA_026419635.1 Clostridiales bacterium
GCTTAAATCCTTGCCATTGAGACTGATCTCATACTCTTTCCATGCATTCTCTAAAACAACCGCTCCAGATGATGCTGGCACTTCGTCCTTAATTCCGCCTACCTTAAACGTAACCGTTCCCTCCCCCTTCGCCCAGAAAGTAAGCTTTGACAGCCCTTTCTTAGACCAATTGTATCCCCGTTTCTCGCCCCAGTTCTTGTCTGGATATTGCCAATAGACCCCAGCCCAACCGTTGCCTTGTGACTTTTTCGCCGAATAATCAACTTTGATACAGGTGTCCTTTGAATGCGGATTTTCCATTGAAGCAACGTCAAGAGTCAGATCATCCCTATCCCCCATCCATCCCGATGGAAAAAAATTGCCCTCTACAGGTATTGGGACTGTGCACTCCGGTTCTGAGTTTATCGTGTTGGATGAAGATACCGTTTTCGATGCCGGAACAACATTTAACGTAAACGAACAGTTCGTTTCGTAGCCTGTAGATCCCAGCCCCTCAATGATGAGATCGTATTTACCAACAGGAACGTCATCCTCTGCGGAGATTAACAGGTTTGACGTATACGTTGGTTTTGGCCCGCCCTCCGGCGCTTGGAATTTTAATGTGATTCCCTCAGGAAGATGACCACTTTTCAATCTCGCACTTAAACTGACGTTATATTGGTCGTACCCGTTTAAATTTTTTACGGTAATTGTATGCTGCAAAATTCCTCGCTGCGGAATCGTATCCTCCAACGAATCAATATTGACAACAAAAGACGGTTCGGGAAACATGCTCGGTTTAAGTACTTCTATGTAATAGTATACGGCAGTAATCACTACGCCTAATATGCCTACAATAAGGCTGATATTCATCAGGTTAAGCCATTTTTTGTTCTTTTTCATATATCCTCCCGTAGATTTTCCTGAATATACCATTCTTATTTACATAATAATCCATTTTTCTTTTATTTACAAGTAAAACTAAGTAGCAAAAAGCCGGTCGATTTATTTTCGACCGGCTCCATATTTTACCCAATAATTTGTTTTTCCCCATCCGGAGTAATCCGAAGTGTGTATAAATATTCTTTTTTGTTTATATCAATCAGCCCATAAACCAATAGCAATTCGTCCAAATTTTTAGCTTTAACAGGATAGGTATACGTTTCACCCTGTACCCAACTTCCATCTTGGCTTTCTTTTTCAAACATATGAATGCTCGCTCCGGTTCCGTCTCCGATCAAAATCCTTCCGCTTACATGCAAATAGAATGTGCAGCCTTCGGGCACGGTTTTTGGAATCGTAAAACGCAATTCTCCTTTGACCGGATTATAGCTTGCTTTTTTGTAAAACTGGTCACGGATATTGTTCGAGTGAGACAATGCAAAGGTTAGAAAAGTGGTAGCAGCTAAAATAACAGAAATAAGTACTGCAAAAATTTTCTTTTTACCCATGTCTTGACCCTTCTGTTAAAACATAAGATGTTATTTACTTATTTTTAATGCTATCGTATTTCTTTTTTGAGCAGCTTTCACATCGGAATTTCGGATTTTTATCATTTGTTTTATCGTAAGTTTTCGATTTTACAAGGCGGTAACCCCGGCAAACCGTTCCGCAGTCAGCGCAAGTCACATCTTCTTCTACGCTCCATACGTCAAAAATATACTGCTGCCGGAAAATAAGCCGATCAACCCAGAAAAAAATCAAGCCTCCGATAAGGTTCGCGACAATTGCCGAAATCCACTCGTTTTTAACCGGAAAAAGAGCAATAACCACCGCAAGAATGGGTGTTGACATCTGCCATCTAAAAAGATAGAGTGCATATTTTTTCAGCATAAACTTCCCCCTTTAATCCTCAACGAAACAAGTTCGTTGGGAATCCCGCGGCGACAAATGTCCGCTCGCGGTCTAATGTTACGCCAAGGATCTAAGCCCCTTAAGACTTCCTCGTTTGAAAATGCTGAAAATGCGGAAATCAATGCGGAATTTTGCATCAAATGGAACTGTTTTACAAACTAATCATTGGCTTTTTTGAACATTTTTGCTCGATTTCCTTTTTTTAATCGTCCGGTGTTTGTAATCGTCTGAAATAACGCTGATATTGCCATCCACTTCTAAAACAGCAAGATCAACGTTGTCAATTTCCGTTACTCCGTGTTGGCGGACCGCTTCCGTAATTTCGTCCATTGTCAGTCGCGCTTTTTTCATGTTTTGACGGTTTAGCCTGCCCTTGTAAATAAGAAGCATTGATTCACCCTGAACAAGCTTCCCAAACTGCGGGAAATAGTACAGGATGGTTTTCAGTAACGCGTTGGTCAAAAACAGGGCACTCGCCGCGACTAAGCCTCCAGAAAGCGTCGCGTTTGGCCCGACCATCGCATTTTGTACCGAATTTGAGATGAGAAGTATAAACACAAGATCAATTACGGAG
>JANZZB010000205.1 GCA_026419635.1 Clostridiales bacterium
TGCATGATCCTGGATTGTGCAGTGATGCCGTCAAGAACTGTCGGAGTGATCTTTTGATCTCCTGCTTGTCCTCCTATTAAAACCGTTTCATCTTCCATCAAATTTCTAAGCCGTTTATAATGTTTTTCGTTTATAATTTTCGGGTAATTTTCGTTTTTCAACGGATCTGCACCATAAAAATTTTCAATTTCCTTTTTCAGGTTTTTGACAAGCTCATCTTTAACACTCCGATGAACAAAAAGATAATCCGGCGCGACGCAGGTTTGCCCAGCATTTAAAAATTTTCCGAATGCTATGCGTTTTGCAGCAGTTATAAGATCCGCAGTTTTGTCAATAATACACGGACTCTTGCCTCCAAGTTCAAGACAAACGGGGGTAAGGTTTTTTGACGCAAACTCCATGACAAGCTTTCCGACTGTTACTCCGCCCGTAAAAAAGATAAAATCAAAGCGCTGTTTTAATAAATCTTCGTTTTCCTGTCTTCCTCCCAACACAACAGTTATATAATTCGGAGGAAAACAATCGGTCACTATATCCGATATGATTTTTGATGTTTTCGGCGCGTAAGCAGACGGTTTTAGGATGGCACAGTTTCCTGAAGATATCGCACCGATCAGAGGCGCAAAAGTAAGCTGAAACGGATAATTCCAAGGTGACAGAATCAGGGCTACTCCATATGGTTCAGGCATTATAAAACTCTTTGAATGAAACTGCGCTATCGGTGTATACACCGTCTTCTTTTTAGTCCATTTTTTTACATGTCTGATTGCATAACGGAGCTCATTTAACACCATACCGATTTCCGTCATGTAGGATTCAAATTCCGATTTATTCAAGTCCTCTTTTAATGCGTCATAAATTCTCTGTTCTTTTTGAAGGATTTCTGTTCTCAGCCTAATTAGCGCATTGACACGAAAAGAACCTGCTTTTGTTGCACCGGTTGCAAAAAATGTTCGCTGCGCCTGTATAATTTCCTCAATCTGCATAAATAATCATCCTCCTACACGAATGAGAACGAATAACCTCTTGTCTTCGAAAACACTATTTATATGTTATAATAAATTACATATCATTTCAAAATTTATTGTCGCAAAACCGTAAAACACATACTTTTATTATTAAAACATAAGGAATCAAGTGATGAAAAATCCGCTTAACGTAACGATTTGTGTATTAAATTCAAAATATGTCCACTCCTCACTCGCGCCATGGTGTCTGCTTGCGGGAGTAAATACCTACTGTGAATATGGTATTACAGCAACGGTTGTCGAAGGTACGATTAATGAAAACCTCAAAAATATTGCCAATCGTATTGTGTTAACAAAACCGAATGTTATTGGCTTCAGTTGTTATGTCTGGAATATTACCGCTACGAGAAAACTCATTCATCTTATAAAAAGCCTCCTTCCCGAAACTGTGGTTGTATTAGGAGGGCCGGAGGTCAGCTATAATGCAGAAGAAATATTACGAGAAGAACCGTATGTTAAGTATATCATTTCCGGCGAAGGAGAAAAGCCTTTCGCCCTTCTGTTAAACGCTATTTCTGATAACGAAACGGCCTTGAACATTCCTGGTGTTTGCTTCCGGGACCAAAATCAGCTTGTAATTGTTCCTCCTTTTACACCCGAAGACGATCCACCAAGCCCATACACAGAGAATTACTTTCAGGCACTTAATGGTCGCATCGCGTACCTTGAAACCAGTCGCGGCTGCCCATTTTCCTGTGCATTTTGCCTATCCGGACGATGCGGGGGTGTCCGTTATTTTGATTTGGAACGGGTTAAAAAAGAGATCATTCACCTTGCAAACTCTGGTACTCAAACGATAAAACTGATCGACCGTACCTTTAATTCGAATCGAAATAGGGCAAACAGCCTTTTTCGCTTTATTATTGAAAACTACTGCACCGAAATTCCGAAAGGAGTCTGCTTCCATTTTGAAATAGGGGGCGATCTTCTTGACGAACAAGCGATCCGTATTTTATCCGAAGCACCCATTGGCTCAATGCAGCTTGAAATCGGGCTTCAAAGTTTTTACGAAAAAACGTTACTAGCTATACGCCGTAAAACCGATGTTCAACGGCTGAAAGACAATATCAGGTGTATTGTAAAAAAGGGAAATATGCATATCCACATCGATTTAATCGCCGGTCTGCCTTACGAGGATATAAACAGATTCGAAGAAAGCTTTAATACAGCATACAGCCTAAATCCCAACATGCTTCAGCTGGGTTTTCTTAAGCTTCTGCACGGCTCGCCTATGCGTGAATCACCGGATCAGTTTCCATGCCGATATAAGCTAGAACCTCCGTATGAAGTAATCGAAACCCCATGGTTATCGCAAAAAGAAATCCTTGAGTTACATAAAACAGAAGACGCACTGGAACGCTTACAC
>JANZZB010000020.1 GCA_026419635.1 Clostridiales bacterium
GCATAAAAGAAACGGTAAATAACAGTTTTTTGAACCCTTTTGTATCATCAAGAATGCCCAGAATCGGCCCCAAAACGGCTACAATCAAAGTCGAAATAGAAATTGCATAGCTCCAATAAGCGGTTGAATTTGACGCAGATATACCGTTAGCCTGCGCAATATTTTTGAAATAAATCGGGATTATAGTGGAAATCAGCAATATAAACGCAGAATTTCCGACATCATATAAAATCCAGCATTTTTCAAGCTTTGTTATTTTTCCGTCAGTATGATTCATTGGTTTCCCCTCTTTCCCTAATTGGTATAAAACAACCCCAATTTTATCCAAACGTCCTCTGAAATCTTGGATTTAGCGGTTTTGCAATGTATCGGTTTTCATAAAACTCGTTTATAAGCTTTGCCGTCGGAAGAATCGCATTTGTGTACTGTTCTATCAATGTTTTGCAGTAATCGGCACATGCCGGAATCGGCCGATATCGCATCAATAGCCCGATTTTTTCCGGATTTCCGGACAGTTTTAAAGCAGCAATAACCATAGTACGTTTGATGATACCCGGTGCGACAAGAAGATTCAGATAAAACTTCATGGAGCAAAGCGATGCCACAACTTCTTGATCCGTAATACCATCAAAAAACCGGCAAATGCATTTTGCATATTCATCGTCAGGAATGATGTGATTTGTAACGCAGGTAGAAAGCGGATCTAAATGATCTCTGCTCAACAAAAAACGTTCAAACTCTGTTTCAATTGTACTGTGAAGATATCCTTTTGCCTCCATTTTTCTGACATCTGGATGACACTCACTGTCCAGCATAAAATGGCAGATAAAACCCGCCAAATAAGCACAGGCCGCATCGGGATCGGAACACTCCAAAAGAATTTCTTTAGCCCGATCAAAAAAAACATCCGCCGTTTTTTTATGGATTTCATGTCCCGTCCGGTTAACATGATTTGAACCAAACGGCTTGAAATAAAACAGAATATCCGGCCCGTGAAGTCCTATATTGTATAACTCCCTATGCTTCTCAATAATCCTTGTAAGTTCTCCGCTTAAATGTTTTAGAACTTCTTTACCAAAAGAATAATGAGCGTAAGCTGCCGGCATAGGAATTCCTCCGATTCATGAATTAAAACGTTGCTGTAAGCATTTCCTTTAATTTTTCTTTGAAAAGAGTATCCTGCGCTGCGGTTCTTTTTGCGTTTCCTTTTAACCGGCCGCCAGCGTTTCGAATCTTTCTGGCTGTATGCCTTGCTAAAAGTAACGCTTCGATATTGTTGTCATCATAAACCATACCATTTTGGTTCATTGGTTTCGCTCCTCGGGCAAGACACATGGCCGCCAATCCGTAATCCTGAGTAATTACGATATCCCCTTTTTCCAGCATGTTTACAAGAGCAAAATCAACACTGTCTGAGCCCTTTGAAACGGTTATAGTATCCGATCCCGCTTTATCAAAAACATGCGACGTATCACATAGAATGATACACTTTATATCAAACTCTTTCGCAACTGCGACAGTGATATCGACCACCGGACAACCGTCTGCATCAATTAATACGCGCATTCCCGCTCCTTTATATCTGTTTTACATATAATTTATTTGACTCTGAGGATTTTTCGAAGAACAACCGTCAAAGGTTTATAAAAAAAGCCCTCCATCTCACGGCTGACCGTCTTCAGTTCGTTTCTAATTGCAATCTTCTGCGGACAATGGCTTTCACATTTTCCACACTCTTTACATCTGGATGCGTTGGCAGGCTTTGCCTGCATCAAACCAAGAATCTGCATGTATTTTATTTTTGCCTTTTTGTCTCCCAAAAGATATTTATCGTTATAACGGGCGAAGCATCCCGGTATATCCACTCCCGCAGGACATGGCATGCAGTAACCGCACGCCGTACAAGGAATTTTTGTTTTTTCTAGCAAAATTGTCTTTACTTGTTCAAAAACCTTTAATTCTTCCTGCGTAAGTGAATTCGGCATGGCGTCGCTTGCTATCCGGATATTATCTTCAATTTGCTCTTCTGTGCTCATACCGGAAAGTACAACCATGATCTCCGGATGATTCCAGACCCATCGAAGTGCCCACTCAGCCGGAGATTTCATGCTGCCAACGTTGTCGAAAGCCTTTTTTACCTGCTCCGGCAGATTTGTTACCAATTTTCCGCCCCTCAAGGGTTCCATCACAATGACAGGTATAGAAAGGCTGGCAGCGAGGAGCAGTCCCGATTTTGTCGCCTGATTGTTTTCATCCAAATAATTGTATTGAATCTGGCAGAAATCCCAAGGGTAAGCTTGAATAAGAGCCTCAAAATCCGCTTTTGTCCCGTGAAAAGAAAACCCGATGTTTTTTATTGTTCCTTTTTCTTTTAATTTCTCCAACCAATCCATAACACCAATCGATGCCAGGCGATCTAGTGTCGGTTTGTCTGTCATCATATGGATCAGATAATAATCAATATAATCGGTCTTCAGCCTTGATAACTGGGTATCCAAAATTTTTTTCGCACTGTCCAGTTTGTAAACCATATAATGAGGCAACTTGGTTGCTATTTTGACTCGTTCACGATACCTTCCGGATAATGCCTTTCCTAAAAAGGATTCGCTTTTACCGTTGTGATAAATGTAAGCGGTATCAAAGTAATTTACACCGTTTTCAATAGCATCGTGTATCATGGGAATCGCTCTTTGCTCGTCAATTGCACCGTTTTTGGTCGGAAGCCGCATGCACCCGAACCCTAAAATCGAAAGCTCGTCCCCATTTTTTACATTTGTTCTAGTCAACATGTTTATTTACTTCCAATTTTGACTTTTGCCATAAATTCATAACCGTCTGGTACCGGTGCTTCCGTAAAATCAAAAAGTATGCTTTTATTCCGATGTTCTAAAGATAACCAAAGATGGCATACGGCAATACCAATATCGATTTGGTTTACTCTCCCGTATAAAGGTGCTTTTAAGGCATTCAATTTTTCACGGCTTACCACAATTTCATCCTTGTTTTCGCTGAAAAACCACGGCTGCGAATTTACTGCAGAGGGTGCAAGCCGGACCGGTTCCAGAAAATCAAAGGATGAGGAAGAAATAGCGGCTAAGCTTTTTCGTCTGAATTCCAAAGGATTTGTCCTGTGAAGCGGCTCGTTGGCGTTTCCAAAAGCAAGCATAATGACAAACTCCATGTCATTTTTCATTACCGTTTTTTGCTTTAACGGTTTGGCCATTCCAAGCCAACAGCTGCCGAGTCCTCTTGCAGATAAATACAGGTTCACCTGCTGTAAAATAAAACCTGCATTCATCAAATAATTGCCCTTTTTCTCAGAATAAAAGCAAATGTAATGCGGAGCTTTTACAGATAACAGCTTTGATACATCTGCCGTGTGTAGAAAAGAAAATTCATACCGTATAGAATTGTCTAACGGTTTTGCAGATTCAGAAAATTCCCTAATCTCAGCAAGCACATCATTCGACAGAGGTCTCAGGTTATATTTCCGAACAGATTTTCTTCGAAAAATTTCCTCATAAAGCTGTATCTTGTCCACTTCGCTTCCTCCATTCCATTATTAAAATATTTAGCTTGAAAGGTTAAAACATGATCTGTTGTACAAGAAATATGATAAGGCCTAAAAACAAAGTGTAAAAAAAGCAATATTTCATTGTTCTAGAAAGTATTTTACCCTCTTTTCCGTCCAGACCAACCGATGCCGAAGCAATGGATATGCTTTGCGGAGAAACCATCTTACCGGCAGTCGCACCGCTGGCATTGGATGAAACAATCCAATCCGGATTCATATTAAGCTGGAGCGCTGTTTGTTTTTGCAAACCGCCGAACAATACATTTGAAGAAGTGTCGCTTCCCGTAATAAACGTTCCAAGTGCACCAATAAAAGGTGCAATCAAGGGATAAAATTTCCCGCTTAGCGCTGCGACAGATGCCGCGACTATACTTACCATTCCGCTGTAACCCATAATTTTAGCCACAATAACAATAGAGAAAACCGTAATAATCGTTTTGTTTGTCTGTTTTACGGTTCTTAAAAAAACAGAAAATAATTTTCTTAAAGAATCGCCCTGTATCAGGCCGCCTATTATACCGGATAAAAACAATAATGTTCCCGCTCCGGTTGCAAGCTGAAAATTCATCGGCTTGCCTCCCGGTCCAAAATAAAACTGCTTTTTGACTTCAAAAGGAAAATGATGAAGAAAATCAAAGAGTGGAATAAAATTTGTTACTATGACCAGCAAAAGAATCAAAATATACGGTGCCCACGCTTTTGCCGCTCTTAACCCCTTTACAGTACTCGCCCCGTATTCGTCGTTCTTGACCTCATTTGGGAACAGCCATACATGCTTAACCGGAAACAATTTTGTCCAGATAATGATTACGGCAAGAGCAGCAAGCGATCCGCAGACGGCGGCAAGCTCCGGGCCGATGAGCAGAGTAATCCATGTCTGAAATATAGCAAACGCCGCTCCTGCCGACAGCGAAACGCCGATCATTCCCCGCATGTTTTTTAGACTGCCGGTAACAAGCAATACAATCAGAGAAGGGAGCAGCAGAATCAAAGGTATCAGCTGCAGCGAAGTATAAAAAGATAAGTTTTCTAAAGACAGGGATGTAACCTGAGAGAGAGTCATAATCGGAATACCCAACACTCCGAAAGCGACGGGAACTGTGTTGGCGACGAGGCAGACGACTGCCGCCAGCAAAGGTTCAAACCCCATTGCAACAAGAATGCTTGCGGGTATTGCAACGGCAGTCCCGAAACCGGCAACTGCTTCTAAAAACCCTCCGAATCCGAATGCCAGAATAAGCGCCTGAATGCGGCGGTCAGGTGAAATCCCGCTTAACATATTCTTAATTTTCAGCATGCTGCCGTTTTCAACTGTTGTATTATAAACAAATAATGCCGATATGATAACCCACAGGATCGGAAAAAGAGCAAGCATAAAGCCTTCAGCCGATGCCTGAAGTAAATATGCTACGGGCATATGAAAAGCAGTCAGCGCAATAAATACGGAAAGTATAAGCGCTGTCAGCGTTGCCTTCCAAGCCGACAATTTTAGATACATTAAGCTGAAAACGAGACAAAGAATAGGTGTGACTGACAAAATAACATACCAGACACTATTCGGCTTCATAAATGCTCCTTTCCGGTTGGCTATTACCGCATTATCATAACCAGACTATAGCAGCTTTCATATTTATAGTAAAATATCAGGAGTCTTGCAGCAACTCTTCGCGTGTGCATAGTCCATCGTCAAAAGCGTTTTTCCGAAGCACTAAATAGAGTTCAGCTTTAGTCGCATTTTCATAAGGCATGACAAACCACGTTCCAATTAAAAAAGCTAACGTTCCGAGAAGGTACCAGCCTATAAATGAAAGGTCTAAAACCCACATAGCAAATTTATGTCCATAGGTCATTTTTTTGCTTATTTCGATAGCACGCTTATAACCGATGTTCGGATTATCCGACAGGATATATGGAACCATCCTATAAGCGTAAGCCTTTATGATTCCGGGAATGATGAATAGAAGAGACCACAGAAAGGTAAAAAGAGCCCTCCATAACATCGCCTTTATAATGTCAAAATATCGGCCCTTTTCAAAAGCAAATCCCAAATAGTTCAGATTCTCTTCGCCCATTGCGCTTCTGACAAAATAGCGTCGCCCACCGACCTCGAGGGAATAGCCAAGAAAAATTCGATATGCTATTACAACAAAAAAAACAATAACCGCGATAAGAAAGATAGCCCCTAAAACATAAAGAAATTTCGGATCATTTACATATTGATTTATATCCGATCCGGTGGCACGATCGTTTCCCAACCCCCAGCTGAAACTTGGAGCACTTGAATTTCCGCCTACGATGGCAATAATCAGACTGACAAGAAACGCCTTCCAATAAGAGATTTTTAATACCTGTTTTGCTCTGAACTTAAGCTCAGCTCTTGTCCACATAACGATACCCCCTTGATTATAATTGATTCCTCTTTTAAAATTATAGCAATTTTTAGAAAAAGGAACAAGAAAAATGCAATAGCATCAGTAAACTAAAATCCCTGCAGTTTTTTCGCTGCAGGGTTCGCAAAGTAACCTTTTTAAGATTTATTTATACTTATGATACCGTCTTTAATGATGTTAAGTCCATCATTAATTTTCTGAAAAAATAATTTTTCATTATTCCCTGTTCGCATGAACTGTTTCCAAATAAGTGTATAAATAAAATCAGCAATCAAATCCGGATCCACCGTTTTCTTTATAATCCCCCGCTCTATATCCCGTTTGATCAGTATTTTAAACACCTCTAACGATGAATCGCGAAGCTGCGTAATAAATTTGCTGTTATCCGTCTCAATCAAGATACTGATTTTACAATACTCCGGTTTTTTCCTTGCCCATTCATATGTAGCTTTCGTGACCTTTTCGCAAAGCTTTAATAAATCATCGTCTTGATTGATATCATTTTGTCTGCTTAGAATCTCCAGTTTTTCTTTATAGATTTCTTCATACATGAATAAAAAGATATCTTCTTTATTATTAAAATATTGATAAAAACTGCCCCAAGGTATTTTAGCGTTTTTTATGATTTGATTTAACGATGCTTCGCTGAAACGTCTTGTTGAAAATTCACGGACAGCAGCGTCGAATATTCTTTGTTTTTTTTCTTCACTGAGATTGTTAAAAGTATCTTTAGGCAACGTAAACACCTTCTATCCGCTTTGAGTTTTCAAACATTTATTTAGAAGTTTTGATTTTTATTCCTTCTTTTATATTGTTATCCGGCTTGACAAGAATACATTCTCCTTCTTTCAAACCTTCCGTTATTTCGATTTCATCCCCGCTTTCAATTCCTTTTTTGACTTGTCGCAGAATGGCTTTACCGTTTTCTAAAACGAAGACATGACTCGACCCTTTGTAATCAAAAACGGAAGTGTCCGTAACCTTAATGATATCTGTTTTTCGGGATAAAACAATTTTTATATCGAGATCATACCCGGGCTTTATTAAGCCGGTTGTATCTGCGAGCGAAATCGTCACCGGCACCCTCTTCTGATCCACACCCAAAGAAGATGTAATCGTTTTTGCAGCGGGCGCAATTTTTGTTATTTTACCCTTTAACATTGCTTCACCGATTGCCTTGCCGCTGATTTGCACTTCATCACCGATTTTCACTTTGCCGGCGTCATCCGCCAGTATATCGGATTCAAGCTTCAGGCTTTTTACATTTTCGATAATAAATGCCGGTGCAGCAGCTGCTGCCGGTGCATACTTATCGATCAGCCTTTCGATGACTACTCCATCAATCGGAGCCCTTACGTTCTGTTTTTCCATACTATGAAGAATCGTATCTCTATAAATTACAGCTTGCTTCAACTGTGCACTGTAGCTTTCTTTTAGATATTCCGGGGCGCCCTGTTGGACATTTTTTAACTGTAATTTGGCAAGATTTAAGGAGGATTCCGCTGCTTGATATGTATCTTCCGCTGTATCAAAATCATTTTTGCTCAGAGCGCCTGCTTCATAAAGAGCCTTTGCATTCTGAACGTTTTTTTCAGCGGATTCCATTGAATTTTGCGCTTGATCAACCGAGACTTGGGCCTGCTCGATCTGATTTGCATAACTTTTAAGTTCGGTGCCAGATAGTGTTGCTTTTGCCGCTTCTATTTTTGCTTTCGCATCTTTTAACTGAAGTTCCAAGTCCGACTTGTCTAGACTCAGAAGCAGTTCCCCCTTCTTAACAGAGTCTCCGACATCAGCATAAACATCTGTTACTTTTCCTACACTTTCAAAATATACTGTCTGCTTATCATTCGACAATACCTGGGCTGTATCTTCAAGATACTGTACCATTTCGCCTTTTTTTAAGGTCGTCACTTCGGCTTGGACGCCGTTGTTTTTTAATTCATAAACAGATACCGCAGCTAGAACAACAACCGCTCCGGCAATCCATTTCAGTGATTTCTTCATTTTCATTCTTATATCCCCTTATTCATTACTTTCAGTACTTCAACCATGCTGATTGTTTTTATTTTCTTCATCAGAATGAAATTTGCAAGGATCGTAAATGTAATTGTAAGAGCCGCTGAAATTAAATACGATTTCGCCCCGGCAACAAAAACAATATTGTATGCGTCCGTATCGTACATTGAAAACATGGCGTTCGCCAGCCATTTTCCGAACGGAAGACCTACAAGTATTCCAAATACAGTAATAATGTAATTTTCGTTAAAAATCAGGCTTTTTACTTCAACATCCTTGAATCCGAGAACTTTTAGTGTTGCAAGCTCTCTTTGACGTTCAAAAATATTGATGGTTGCAATATTATATATAACTGCAATTGCCAAAACAGCAGCAAGCAGAACCATGACGCCGATAAAAGAAGTCGTCGAGCCCATGTTTTGTGTTAAATTGCGAAGCGAATCCGATTTCGATTGAACGGAAATAACCGCGGTCATCTTTTTTAATTGTTTTATCACTTCTTCTTCATTTTTGCTGCTGTCAATTTTAATAACAGCCGAATTTGCAATTCTTCCCTCCCAGGTTAAATAATTCAATGCATCCATACTGCTGTAGACGCTGCTTCCTATATACTGCGCGATGACTCCTTTGACCTTCATTTCCTTTTTTTCTTTTCCCGGAAAGTACGATTTTACATAAACCGTATCACCTGTTTTAACACCAAGGGTTTTGGCAAGCTTATCGGGAAGTAGTATTCCGCTTTGCGGCGGATGAACAGCATTTCCATCTTTATCTGTAACTTTGTAAATCTGCGGATTACTGACAAGGGCGGTATAGGATACATCTTTCTTTTTCCAGCCGTTTGATATTTCCACTCCGGTTTCGACCAACGGTTCATATTGAACGATATGAGGAATCGTTTTTAAGTCGCTAAGTTGCTCGTCATTCAAAAATTTTGAGAAATTGACTTTAATATCATAATTCTGAATATTGCCGTACTGCTGATCAATTAGAAATTGAATGGAATCCATTTCTCCAAATGCGATAAAAGTCAAGGCAGTTGCAAAAATTACGCCGGTGGAAGTAAGCAAAGCCCTTCTTTTATTTCGGAAAATATTGCGAAGGATCATTTTCCAAAAATATGTAATGTTATTCCAGAAAATTTTGATTTTTTCTACTAAAATTTTTTTCCCCGCTACCGGTGCTCGTGGCCGCATCGCTTCGCTCGGCGTCATTCTGAAGCCCTTTTTGCACGCGTTATATCCTGAAATAATACAAAAGGATAGAGTAAGCATAGCTGCAGGGAAAACAAGTTCAGGATACATTTTCATATCTGCAGCCGGCAAATTGAAATAGGCATTTTCCATATCCGTAAATCCTTTGCCTAACATCATGCCAAAAACAGCACCCATTACGCTTCCAGCAACACCAATAAGTACTGAATAGGATAGGTAGTGCAAAAGAACTTGAAAATTATTGAAGCCAAATGCTTTCAGTACGCCGATCTGCGTTTTTTGGTTTTCCACCATTCTGCCCATCGTTATGTATATAATGACTGCAGCCATGATAAAAAACACGATTGGAAAAGAACCGCCGGAGGCCTTTAATCCCTTCATTTCCTCGCTCAACATTTTTGCGCTGATCTGCCCGTCACGGTCGACTACTTGGTTTACTCCAAACTCTTTTAAATATTTTTTTACGTCGTCTTTGGCCTTGTCTAAATCTGTTGTGTCCTTCACAAGAATTGACAGGCTGTTAATGGAACCTCCGAATCCGAAAATGGATTGACCGAAGGATTTTTTAATATAAAATATTCCGAATTTTTTATTATCCGGTACCAATTCGCCTTCTCTTAGAGGATAAACGTATTCAGGACTTCTTACCGATCCGATGACCTTTAATTTTACTTCCTTGCCCCCCACGACAGGGTAAATCTCGTCGCCCGGTTTTAGATTGTGTGCTTTATAAAAGCCTTCTTCTACCAGGCACTGATTATTTTCGGAACTTGAAAAATACCTTCCAGATTTTATCATGATGTCATTGACAACATCTTTTTTATCATCGGGTAGAGTGATTATTCGAATGGCCGCAGTCTCGTTATCGATATCCAACTTGACATCCTTAACAATCCTGCCTGTCGCCGTTTTGACAAAAGGCAACGACAATATTTTGTTTTCCACATTTTCCGGTGCTCTGTATAAACTGACAAAAAGGTCTGCCAGCCGGTATTCTCTATAATACTTTTCACTCGCCCCGTTTAAATTATTAAACGCGGAATTAATGCCTGTATAAAACATGACTCCGATTGTCACAATGACAAGGACAGATAGAAACTGGCCTTTTGATTGCCACAAATCCCGCAAAAGCTTCTTGTTTAAGATGTCCATTACCACTCAATCCTTTCTGGCGATAATGGGCTATCGTTTATTTCCACTGATTCGATTTCCCCGCTTTTTACCCGAATAACCTTATCAGCCATTGCAGCAATTGCGACGTTATGCGTAATAATGATCACTGTTTTTTTCATATCCCTGTTAATATCGTGTAAAAGCTTCAATATGGATTTACCGGTTTTATAATCAAGAGCACCCGTAGGCTCGTCGCATAACAAAAGCAACGGATTTTTTACAATCGCTCTGGCGATCGCCACGCGCTGCTGCTCTCCGCCCGATAGCTGGGCGGGGAAATTATATAGCCTTTCGCCGAGGCCGACGTCGTTCATCACGTCTTTCCCCACAAGAGGATTTTCACTTACCCTCTCGACCAGTTCGACATTTTCAAGCGCCGTCAAATTCGGCATCAGATTATAAAACTGGAATACAAATCCAATATTTTTCCTTCGATACAGTGTTAACTTTTTGTCGGATATTTTTGTAATATCCTCACCGTTAATCCATACTTCCCCCGACGTGGCCCTATCCATACCGCCTATTATGTTGAGTAAAGTGCTTTTTCCCGATCCACTGGGGCCGAGTACAGTAACAAATTCCCCTTCCTTTACATCAAAGGTCATCCCGTTCGCAGCCTTGACACTGATTTCGCCTGTTATGTATTCTTTAACAAGATCTTTTGTAACAATAATGCTGTCAGCCATAATACCTCCCGGTAATAAAGTATATTACCTAACTTAAACGACTTAAAATAGATGACGATCCGGATATAATAAGGGTTTTAACATAAAATTTACTTCTGTTTTTCACAATTTCCAAAAATTATATCACAACATTAAATAAATAAGAATAGTCTCACGTGAGAAACTTCTCATATTCGATTATGAAATAAATATGATTTATTTACTGAAAAATGAATAAAAGAACTATTATAAAAAGGCCTGTGCCAATGGCACAAGCCTTTTTATTTATGTTTATATTGTTATTTATCAACTTTATTAAGATAACGAGAAGCGCGGACAACGTGCCTTGCAAGCACCCATGACGTAACCGTTCCCACTCCGCCCGGAACCGGTGTAATATATGCCGCTTTTAAAGAGACTGATTCAAAATCCACATCACCACAGAGTTTACCGTTTTCGTCCACATTGATTCCCACATCAATTACAATACTTTTTTCTGTAACAAAATCCGCAGTAACCATTTTTGCTTTTCCGGCAGCGGCGATTAGCACTTCCGCATCCGCACAGGTTTTCGCCAAATCTTTTGTTTTTGTGTGGCAAATGGTAACGGTTGCGTTTTTCTTTAATAACAGCATGGAAAGCGGTTTGCCGACCACCATGCTTCTTCCGATCACGACCGTTCTTTTCCCTTGCAGATCGATGCCGGAACGGTCCAGTATTTCCATTACCGCTTCCGGTGTGCAGGGACTAAACCCTGTATCGTCCCCGGAAAATATTTTCGCAATATTAACCGGGCTCATGCAGTCGACATCTTTTAACGGATTGATCATATTTTTAACCGTTTCTTCATCCAGATGTCTGGGCAAAGGGCGGAATAGCAAAATCCCGTGAATGTCCGGGTTCGTATTTATTTTTTCAAACTCATTGAAAAAATCCTGCTGGCTGATGTTTTCCGAAAGTTCAAAAACTTGGCAGCGAATTCCGATTTCTCCAAGTTTCTTTACAGCGCTTCGCTCATAAGCAAGATCGTCGGGTTTTGCGCCGACACGTACAATTCCAAGGCCGGGTACAATGCCATGGAGAGCTAATTTCTGAGTTTCTTCTTGCAGCTCTTTTTTTACAGCCGCTGCGACATCTGCGCCTTTTATCACCACGCTCATACCAAAGCAGCCTCCACTTCTCTGTAAACCCGGTCTGCTTTCTCAACTCCTGCGGCGATGATGGATTTCGCTTTTTGGTTTAAGGCCTCCGCATAGCTTCGGTCTTTCATTAGTTTCGTGTTAATAAAAACGTTAAGGCTTGCACCCATGATCGCTGTTTTTAGGAATAAAACCCCGACGCCTACGTCACTTACCGCAATTTTCGTACCTATTTTTGCGAGTTCCTCATGCAGATTGATTGCTTCTAAGGCTTTTTGCATAATTAATAACGGTGCTTCACTTGCCGTTTTTAAGGCTTTTTCCATTGTTTCTTCCCGGATTCTTTTTTCATCATCCGTATTTTTTGGAAGTCCGTAGGCTTTTGAAAGTGGTTCAAACGCTTCGGCATCTTTTTCAACCAAATCCGTCAATTGCTGTGTAAGCGCTTGGGCTTCCTTTAGTATACGGTTAATGTCATTTTGTACATTTTCGTACTTTTTTTTATTTGACGTAAGATTTGCAACCATGCTGCCAAGAGCGACACCCATCGCACCGGTCATAGCCGAAGCTCCTCCTCCACCCGGTACCGGCTCCGATGAAGAAAGAGCCAAAAGAAATTCAGTGCAGCTTTTATCCGTTATCATATTTACCCCCGATTCTATTTAAAACAAGCCGGAAATTTTTCCGTTGGAATCAATATCAATTTTTTCGGCGGACGGCACCTTCGGCAGACCGGGCATCGTCATCATATCTCCGGTCATTACTACAATAAAGCCGGCTCCGGCAGAAACTTTGACGTTTTTGACTATGATTCGAAAGTTCTCAGGCCGTCCGAATCTCTTTGCATCATCCGTAAAAGAATATTGGGTTTTCGCAATGCAAATAGGCAGCTTATCAAAACCGAGCTCATTTAATTGTTCTACATCTTTTTGTGCTGTTATTGTAAAATCTACGCCGTCTCCCCCGTAAATTTCCCGTACTATTTTTTCTATCTTTTCCATTATGGGAAGCTCTTCTTCATAAAGATAATGAAATTTATTTTCTGAGTTTTCTGCCAGATTCATGACTTCTTTTGCAAGCGCAAGGCCTCCTTCTGAGCCTTTTTCCCATACTTCAGAAAGAACCACGTTTGCACCATAGTCTCTGCATTTGTTTTTAATCATTTTCAGTTCGTTTTCAGTATCGGCCGGAAACCGGTTTACGGCAACCACCGCAGGCATTTTGAATTTTACTGTAATATTTTCTATATGTTTTAATAAGTTTGGAATCCCCTTTTCCAGTGCCGTCAGATTCTCATCTGAAAGCTCTGACTTAGATGCTCCTCCGTGCATTTTCAGCGCTCTTACGGTTGCTACAATGACGACGGCGGAAGGTTTTATCCCCGATAAACGGCATTTTATATCGAAAAATTTCTCCGCTCCGAGATCTGCTCCGAATCCGGCTTCCGTCACCACATAATCCGCAAGTTTTAAGGCTGTCGCCGTTGCCATAATGCTGTTACAGCCATGCGCAATGTTTGCAAAAGGACCGCCGTGCACAAAAGCAGGCGTATGTTCCAGCGTCTGTACAAGATTCGGTTTCAAAGCTTCTTTTAAAAGCGCTGCCATTGCACCCTGTGCGTTTAACTGCCCGGCCGTAACCGGCTGACCGTCTCTTTTATACCCGACAATGATTCTGCTAAGCTTGTCCTTAAGTTCGTCGATATTTCGGGAGAGACAAAGGATCGCCATGACTTCAGACGCTGCCGTAATATCAAAGCCGTCTTCTCTCGGCATCCCGTTGGTCTTGCCGTTTAATCCGTCGGTAATGAATCGGAGCTGTCTGTCGTTCATATCCATACATCGCTTCCAAGTTATCCTCCGAGGGTCGATACCGAGCGCATTACCTTGAAAGATATGATTGTCGATTAAGGCCGCAAGCAAGTTGTTCGCCGCTCCGATTGCGTGAAAATCTCCCGTAAAATGAAGGTTGATGTCCTCCATAGGAACCACCTGTGCATATCCTCCGCCCGCGGCTCCGCCCTTTACGCCGAAAACCGGACCGAGAGACGGTTCGCGAAGTGTAATGATCACTTTTTCGCCGAGTTTTCTCAAAGCGTCTCCCAGACCGATTGTCGTCGTCGTTTTACCTTCTCCTGCGGGAGTCGGAGTAATGGCCGTTACAAGAATCAGCTTTCCATCTTTCTTCTGTTTTATGTTGTCGAAAACAGTATAATTTACTTTTGCCTTATAGCTTCCATATAGTTCGATATCATGCTTTTTGATGCCGATTGTCTCTGCAACTTGTCCTATGGGAATCATTTTTGAACTCTGCGCAATTTCGATATCACTTATGGGGCTCATAAATTCATCCTTTCTATGCATCAGACAATCGTAAAACATCTATTTATTTGGATGCTGCCACGTCCGTACCTTGCTTTTTACTAAGATAACTTAAATTTAACCGCCCGAGTTCTATCCACATCAAATAAATCAAAAATGTTTTAATCGGAACAAACAACAGTTGTACTATGATACGGGGCAAAAAAATCGCCCAGAATGTATGACCTGAAATCGCAATATAAAGCCAATATGAAGTCAAAGTGCCCTCAATAATTAGTCCGGTAACCAAAGATGCAATCAGCGAGCGAACTATGGAAGGCTGTTTTTTATAAAGAATCATTCCGTAAATTACGCCGATTAAAAAAGCAGAAATTGTAATTCCCGGAATGTATCCTCCCGTTGGAAATAAAAAATAGCCCAGAACATCTGCAACTGCAGCCCCTACCCCTCCGATGATTGGTCCAAATAGAATTGAGCCAACAGCAACAGCTATGAAGGATATTCCAATTCGTACAAACGGTGCAGGCGAGAACACAATAAAACGGGACAGAATGATATTCAGGGCTATGGTTAGCCCCATTACGGTGATGGTTGTTGACTTTTTCACAAAAAAACATCCTCTCAATATTTTGGCATTATGCCACATAAAGAGAAGACTCTTAAGTGGCAACGGAATGCGGAGTAAGCATCGTAAATCACCGGTTATAATGATCTTTATCCCCGGGATTTTTCGTCCAGCGGCAACTTCCCGTCCGTCTGGCACTTGACGCGCTTATTCCTACTTTGCCTTTTTTTATTATACCATAAACGCAAAGCGGTTATGGTATAATGTCCAGCTTCGGCGGTTTCCGCAGAGCGGAGAGCCGAAGGGATATAAATTCGGTATAATAACCGCTTTGCGGTTATTATACCATAAAGTAAAATGAATATGGCAAAATTATTATAGATTATTCGTTTTTTATTTATTGATCAAAGAAATCCATTTAATCTACATTTTATATCAGTTGAATAATTTTATAAAAATAATTATAGACATTTATAAAATTATTTGGTAATATTTGTAATACGCCTCTCTAAATAATAAAAGGTTGTGGTTAGGGTTGTACGTAGAAAAAGCGAATGCTTTATTAGTAACTGATCATTCAGGTGAAACCCATTACTTATCCTATAATTTACTGGTTGATTTTATTGAAGCGGAAGACAATATGCAAATACATACTTATGGAGTGTCTGTTTTAATGTTTAATCAAAACAATATAATTGAGGATTACTCCGAAATACATGACATTTCTACCGACTATACAAAAATTTTAACGTTACTGGCTACAATATCACAATTTAATGTAACCCCTGTTACAT
>JANZZB010000001.1 GCA_026419635.1 Clostridiales bacterium
ATGCTTAGTATCACATCGTATACCAAAATAGGCCTGCGTCTTGCAACTTTGTTCGGTGGTATGGTTGGTGGTTTTAGTTTTTTTGTTGGTATTGTATATCTTGTATTAAAGTTGGTTTTTTGGGATAGATTTCCTGCAGGCACTGCTCCAATATTAATAGGAATGTTTTTTTTGGGAGCTATGCAATTATTTTTTATCGGTTTTTTAGGAGAATACATATTAACTATTAATTCCAGAATAATGAAACGTCCGCTTGTTGTGGAAGAAAAGCGGATAAATATGTAGAATTAATTATACTATTAATTAACTAATAGCATTTATATTTATTTATAAAAATTAAATTTTCCCAATTCTTCTTTTGTATAAATTACCCTCTGTTACAAACAATATCTTCGTAACAAATTTTTGTTCCGGAGGGATATTATATGAAAGCAACAGGAATTGTTCGGCGCATAGATGATCTCGGTCGTGTCGTAATACCTAAAGAAATAAGAAGAACCATGCGTATTCGCGAGGGTGATCCTCTTGAAATATATACGGATCGTGACGGAGAAGTTATATTTAAGAAATATTCGCCCATGGGCGAACTTGCATCTTTTTCTGCGCAGCTTTGCGAAACACTGAATAAAACAACGGGACAGGCGTGTGCAATCTGCGACCGTGACACGGTTATTTCCGCGGCTGGCGTAGCAAGACGGGAAATCATTGAAAAACGAATCAGTGAAGAACTTGAAAAGCTGATGGAAGGCAGACAGGTATACCGATATAAGCAGGGCGAACGGAAAGTGAATATCTGCGAAGGAAACGACCATCACACCTGCACAATTGCAGCGCCGGTTATTACAGAAGGCGATGTTTCCGGATGTGTTGTTTTTCTTGAGAGCGAAGGCGTAGCAGCGCCCGGTGAGACGGAATTTAAACTTGCACAGACAATTGCGGCTTTCCTGAGCAAACAAATGGAAACGTAATCATAAAAAAAGCTTGCAATCTCAGGGTTTTAATGGTAAAGTATCTTTGTTAGATAGAAAGTAAGCAAAGAGTGGGGTAACCCACTCTTTCTTGTTAATAGTCACAGTATCATTTTTTGCGAAAGAAGGACCATTCATGCAGGCCAAGGATGTTGAAAAGCGGGTTCGCGATCTAACGGAGCCTTTTGTTAAGGATACGGATATTCATATATGGGACGTTGAATTCTGTAAAGAGGGCGGCGTCTACCAGTTGACAATATATATTGACAAGGAGGGCGGTATCTCTATAGACGATTGCGAGAATTTAAGCAGAAAGATTGATCCGCTGCTCGACGGCCGGGAATTTAACGACCTTCCGTCTTATACATTTTGTGTTTCTTCCGCGGGGCTTGACCGCAAACTGACAAAGCCGGAGCATTTTATTCAGTGTATCGGTCAGGACGTTGAATTAAAATTTTACAAAGCAATGGACGGAATGAAATCGGTTGTTGGAAGACTTATTGAAGCTACGGATGATGACGTTAAAATAAACGTGGACGGCGAAGAAAAGTCCTATAAAAAAGAAATGCTTGCTACGGTTAGACTATACATTGAAATATAATATTTTGCGATAAAGGAAAGAGGAGTGCACAACAAATATGAACGCCGAGTTATTTAATGTACTTGACTTACTTGAGAAGGAAAAGGGAATAAAAAAAGATTATATGCTTGAAAAGATCTCACGCGCGCTTGTTACGGCGTATAAACATGACAGCGGCGGAGCGTCGGAAAATGTTTTTATAGAGGCGGATGAAGTAAAAAAAGAAATTCGTATGTATGCAAACAAAACCGTCGTGGAGACTGTGAATAACCATGCAACAGAGATCCAGCTGGAAGAAGCGAAAAAGATTTCAAAAAAATGTTCTTTAGGGGATATTATAGCGGTTGAAATTAATACAAATAATTTTGGACGAATTGCATCCCAGAACGCGAAACAGGTTATTATCCAGGGGATTCGCGAAGCGGAACAAGGCATGATGATCGAGGAATTCTCTTCGAAGGAACGGGAAATACTTACGGCGGTTGTCAGTCGTATTGATTCTAGAAACGGAAATATTTTTCTGGAAATCGGAGGAAAGAACGATAAGACAGAAGCAATGCTGCCCGCATCCGAACAGGTAAGAGGGGAAAAAATAAGCGAGGGCGACCGGATTAAAGTTTATGTAGTTGAAGTCAGAAAAGGCGCACGCGGTCCGCAGATTTTAATTTCAAGAACGCATCCGGGACTTGTAAAGCGATTATTTGAACTTGAAGTACCGGAAATACATGACGGCGTTGTTGAAATTATGTCCATTGCCAGAGAAGCGGGTAGCAGAACAAAACTTGCTGTTTGGTCAAACGATGACAACGTAGATCCGATCGGTGCATGTGTTGGGCCGAGAGGAGCCCGCGTCAGCGGAATTGTAGAAGAACTTCACGGTGAGAAGATTGATATCATAAAATATTCTGAAGATCCCGAGGAATATATTGCGGCGGCACTCTCTCCTGCCGATGTCGTATCCGTTGATATATTGACGGAAGGAAAAAGCTGCCGGGTTGTTGTGCCGGACGATCAGCTATCGCTGGCAATCGGCAAAGAAGGTCAAAACGCGCGTCTGGCTGCGAAGCTGACAAATTATAAAATAGATATTAAACCGTCTTCACAGGTGTAACCGATCTTCTTTTCGGGGGAGGGAAAAACGTGCAGAAGAGAAAAGTGCCGCTTAGGCAGTGTCTCGGCTGTAGAGAAATGTTTGAAAAACGTTCGCTGGTTCGCGTAGTTCGTTCCAGTGAAGGCGAAATAACACTCGATTTCAAAGGAAAAAAACCGGGACGCGGCGCCTATATATGTCATAAGATTGAATGCTTAAATAAAGCAAAAAAATCTAAAGCAATCGAACGCGCTTTTGGCTGTGCGGTGCCCGAAGATGTATATACACAGCTTTTTGAGCAGATGGAGGATCAGCCTGTAGATGAATAAAATCTTGAATTTTCTTGGTTTAATGAAGAAAGCGGGCAAACTGGTGGTCGGGGATGAGGCCTGCTATGATTCAGTCAGAACAAGAAAAGCAAAACTAATCTTGGTCGCGTCGGATGCTTCCCCGAATGCACTCAACCGCGCGAAGGGTTACGCGGGGGAAACAAAGGGCGGATATATCAAACTTCCGGCCACAAAATCCGAATTAGGGCAAATCGTCGGAAGAGAAAGTTGCGCAATACTTGCAGTGACCGATAAGGAATTTGCAGAAGCGCTGGTTAAAAAGCTACCGCCGGAATGTCTATTTGCGAAAGAAGAAGATAAAAAGAAAAATAAACAAAATTCCGAGGGGGAGCGTGGAGAACTATGATGGTGAAATACCGAGTACATGAAGTGGCGAAAGATTTCGATCTGCCCACAAAAACAATTGCAGACATTCTTGCTATGTATCTTACTGCGCCAAAGAACCATATGCAGGTTCTTACGGAGCAGGAGCTTAATGTCATATTTGATAGCCTTACATTAAAAAATCAGGTAGAAGATATCCAGGAAATCTTTGCTGCATCTAAACCGCCCGAGGTAATACCGGCAGAAGTGGAGATGCCGTCCGAGAAAAAAGAGCAAGTAGAAGTGCAGCAGGAGCAAAAAACAATTCCTGTCGAAAATAAACCGACAACTGCGGAACCGATTCAAAAGCAATCGATTACTCAGCCTCAAACGACAATAACCGGCGAGAGCCGTCCTTTTACCAAAAAAGGTGCGGATGTCCGCTATGTCGATACCAGAACCGTTGCGGTCGATTTGTCTAAATACGACGATAAGGTGGACGCGTTAGTACCTGATTCGGCAAATAAATTTAACCAAGGTAAACAAAAGATTGCAAAGAAGAGAACAAATGATAAACGGCCGTTTATAAGCAATAAAAAGCATCAGGAAGAGCTGGAAAAAATGAAACGGCTGCAGCTTGAGATTGCAAAAAAGGCTCAGCTTAAAGTATCCATCCCCGATGAAATCAACGTCGGAGAACTTGCGATGCGCCTGAAAAAAACTTCTGCAGATGTTATTAAACAGCTGATGAAACTTGGCGTAATGGCGTCTATTTCACAAATGATTGATTACGAAACGGCTGCACTTGTTGCTCTTGAATTCGGAGCAAAAGTAGAAAAAGAAGTGACTGTAACAATAGAAGAACGTTTGATTGACGATTCAAGCGATCTGGATGAAAATCTGGAACTTCGTGACCCTGTCGTCGTTGTAATGGGTCATGTTGACCACGGAAAGACGTCGCTTCTTGACACGATCCGAAACACAAATGTTGTATCCGGTGAAGCGGGAGGTATTACCCAGCATATCGGTGCTTATCGCGTTAAAATTAACGGCAGGGACATTACTTTTCTTGATACGCCGGGACATGAGGCGTTTACTTCCATGCGTGCACGCGGTGCTCAGGCGACGGACATTGCAATTTTAGTTGTGGCAGCGGATGACGGAATTATGCCGCAGACGATAGAAGCAATCAATCACGCAAAAGCTGCAAATGTACCGATTATTGTCGCTGTAAACAAGATGGATAAAGAGGGTGCAAATCCGGATCGTGTTATGCAGCAGCTTACAGAGCACGAACTCGTTCCAGAGGAATGGGGCGGCGAAACGATTGTTTGCAAAGTTTCCGCTAAAAACCGCGTCGGCATAGAAAATCTTTTGGAAATGATTCTTCTTACAGCCGAAATGAGAGAGCTGAAAGCCAACCCGAACCGTGCCGCGAAAGGAATTGTTATTGAGGCAAAACTTGATCGCGGACGCGGACCTGTTGCAACTGTTTTAGTTCAAAACGGAACGTTAAAGCTCGGAGACGTTATCATAGCCGGCAAGACAGTCGGTCATGTCAGAGCGATGACCAACGACAAAGGAAATAAAATTGAATCAGCCGGACCTTCCGTTCCGGTTGAAATTATCGGATTATCGGAAGTCCCTGCTGCAGGAGATCTGTTCCACGCCGTAACAGACGAACGGATGGCCCGTGAACTTGTTGAAGAACGCAAAGCGCAGGAAAAAGTAGAGAAAAACAGCCAAACAGAAAAAATTACTCTTGAAAACTTATTTGACCATATTCAGCAAGGGGACGTTAAAGATCTGAACATTATCGTAAAAGCGGATGTTCAGGGTTCTGCCGAAGCAGTCAAATCATCACTCGAGAAGTTATCGAATGAAGAGGTTCGTGTGCGAGTCATTCATTCAACGGTCGGTGCTGTAAATGAATCCGATGTAATGCTTGCGGCAGCTTCGGGTGCTATCATTGTAGGATTTAATGTACGTCCCGATCCGCTGGCGCTCGAAAGCGCCACAATGCAGAGTGTAGATATCCGGCTTTACAGAATTATTTATGATTGTATTCAAGAAATGGAATCTGCAATGAAAGGTATGCTTGCTCCAAAGTATAAGGAAGCTGTCTTAGGGCATGCTGAAATAAGACAAACGTTTAAGGTTTCCGGAGTCGGTACGATTGCGGGCTGCTATGTCACGGACGGAAAGATTGTAAGAGCATCGTCTGTACGTATTGTTCGTAACGGCATTGTTGTTCACGAAGGCGAACTTGCCTCGCTTAAACGGTTCAAGGACGACGCAAAAGAGGTTGCATCGGGCTATGAATGCGGTTTAAGTATTGAAAGATTCAACGACATTAAAGAAGGCGACGTTGTAGAAGCATATACTATGGAGGAAATACCGCGTTAAAGAAATATATGTGTAAGGAGCTTTCATATGGCTCATAATCGAATTGATCGAATAAACGAAGAAGTTCACAGGGCGCTCAGCGATGCAATGAGGACATTGAAAGACCCTAGAATCCAAGGCCTTGTTAGTATTACAAGATGCGATGTAACGGGAGACCTTCGTTTTTGTAAAGTGCATATAAGCTTTTTAGGTACGGATGAAGATCAAAAAAATGTAATAAAAGGACTCAAATCCGCCTTGGGTTACTTGCGCCGGGAAATTTCCCAACGGGTAAATCTAAGATATACTCCGGAACTTATTATCGTGCCGGACGATTCCATATCAAACGGAGTCAGAATCTCGGGTATATTACACAGCCTAAACGAAAAGGAGCGCAGCTCAGATGACAAATAGCGAAGTTTCTGCTCTATTACTCAAGTCGGATGATTTTCTTATTTTAACGCATAAACGTCCGGATGGAGATACCATTGGTTCAGCAGCAGCTCTTTGCGGCGCTTTAAGGATATTGGGAAAAAAGGCATATGTATTACAGAATTCCGAGATTACACCTCGTTTCCAGTCTCTATTAAACGGTTTATTACCTCCATCGGAGTTTCAGCCCTCATTTATTATCAGTTGCGATATCGCAAGCGACGATCTGATTTGTCTGGATGCTGACCCTTACCGGAAAAGGATTAACCTTTGTATTGATCATCACAGGATTAATACCGTAAAAGCTGAAAATTATTTAATTGAGGAAGATTCGGCAGCGTGTGGTGAAATTGTGTATGAGCTGATCCTATCTCTTGGAGTAGAGTTGAATACACAAATTGCTGAGGCTATTTATATTGCTATTTCTACGGATACAGGCTGTTTTAAATTTTCCAATACGTCTGCCCGAACACATCGTATTGCATCCGCATGCTATGAAACGGGCATTCCCGCAGGGGACATTAATCGTGATATTTTTGAGAGTAAAACACGTGCTCGTTTTGAGATGGAACGGTTTGTTTTTGATAATCTGCATTTTTATCAAAACGGTAAGATTGCACTTTGTCTTGTGCCGAGGGCAATCGTTGAAAAAGCGAATGCAACGGAAGACGACCTTGAAAATATTTCAGCATTGCCAAGACAAATTAAGGGTGTTTGCGCAGGAATTACAATCTCAGAAACGATAAACGGCAATTCTAAAATTTCTGTACGAACGGTTAAGGGCTTGGATGCTGCCTGCATTTGTTCCCAGTTTGGCGGTGGCGGCCATGAGCGGGCTGCGGGGGCAACATTAAACGGTAAACCGTTTGAAAACGAAAAAGCGGTATTAGAGGCTGCGTTAAAATGTATTCAGGGATAATTGTAATTGATAAGCCTAAGGATTGTACATCATTTGATGTGATTGCAAGACTACGGAAAAAATTTAAAATGCGCGGAATCGGTCACTCCGGCACACTGGATCCGATGGCAACGGGTGTGCTTCCTGTTTTTTTGGGGACAGCAACCAAAGGCTGCGAATATGCGACTGCTCACGATAAGGAATATGTTGTTCGATTTCAGCTTGGCCTATCTACTGACACGCAAGACATTACAGGTAATGTCACAGGTACGTCAGAGGTAAATGTAACAAGAAAAAATGTTGAAAACGTGCTATCCGCTTTTGTTGGTGAAATCTTTCAGATACCACCAATGTATTCCGCGATAAAAAAAGACGGAAAAAAACTGTACGAATATGCCCGTTTGGGAATTGAAGTGGAAAGAAAAGCAAGAAATATTACAATTTATAGCGCAAATTTGCTTGAATCAGGCACGGCTAAAAATGAATATGAAGCACGTGTTACCTGTTCTTCCGGAACATACATAAGAACTTTATGTTCTGATTTGGGGGACAAGCTTGGGTGCTTGGCCGTTATGACAGCGCTTCAAAGAACGAGATCCGGTATTTTCCGAATTGAAAATGCCGTTTCCATGGAACAAATTGAGCAATTGGAAGAAGATCAAATCCATTCCAGATATATAGTTCCTCTTGATATGCTATTTTCTGAATATCCTAAATTGCAAGTGGACGATTACGGAGAAAGACGTATAAAAAATGGTGCATTTGTTCCGTTATCCTCTGTTTGCTTGAAAACATCAGAATGGACAGAGGAAAATGCCCGGTACCGGGTTTATTCAAAAAACGGAACTTTTTTAATGCTTGGACGTTTTCAGTCGCTCAGAAGCGGGGGGCAGGCTCTTTTTTGTGAAAAAAACTTTTTTACTTAGAGAAACACATTATACCCAGCCATTCTTTGGAGGAATCTATGGACAATAAAAGAGTTATGGCGCTTGGTTTTTTTGATGGAATTCATATAGGCCATCAGGCGCTTTTAGATCAATGCCGCAATATAGCGTCAGAAAACGGAATGCTTTGTACAGTATTAACATTCAGTAATCATCCGGACAGGCTTTTATTAAACCATGACGTTAAAACACTCACTACGAATGAACAACGTGTTGAAATGTTAAAACGTTTCGGAAGAGCTGACGAGGTTATACTTCTTCCTTTTGATGATGAAATGCTTCATTTAGATTGGCAGAAATTTTTTCTTAAAATTCTTTTGCAGAAATATAATGCTAAGCATCTTGTAATTGGAGAAAATTTTCGATTTGGATTCCAAGGGCTTGGAAATCCAGATAACTTACTTAAAAAATGCGCCGAATATTCCATTGGCTGCGATGTAATTAAAGACGTGAAGATTTGCGACCAGACGGTAAGTTCTACTAAAATAAAAGAATTCCTGAAACAAGGAAATCTTGATATGGCAAATTTGTTTTTAGGCCATCCGCATGAAATCGCCGGCAAAGTCCTTCACGGGCGTGGAGTCGGCTCAAAACATCTTGTTCCAACTATTAATTTTGCAAGTGATCCGACGGTTTTATTACCGCCATACGGCGTATATATCACCAGTTTATATTTAGACGGGCGCTTTTATCCAGCGGTTACAAATATAGGAATACGGCCTACTTTTGATGGCGAAGATCCATCAGTATCAATTGAATCCCACGCCTTAGGATACGAGGGAAATGCATACGGAAAAACAGCCAGACTTGAACTAAAGCGGTTTTTGCGAAGCGAGCAGCGGTATGAAACTGCGAATATGCTGCTTTCTCAAATTGAACGTGATATAAAAGCTACGAATGAGTTCTTTTCTAAGGGTAAATAAAGAAGGGACAAACAATGTTACAGGATTTTTTTGCAGCTATTAGAATTGCAATCGGCGATTTTTACCGACAAAATAATAATTTTTTCTGGTTCTTTATTTCCGTACTTATTTCAGCGGCAATTCTAGTGCCTCTCATTAATACTCTTCGTATGGGAAGAATTCAGAAAGGAAGAGAACGCTATAAATTAACTCCGCCCGACAGCGATCTGAAAGAGCATGCCGTAAAAAGTCTTATAGCGGCTCTTGGAATCGTTACAACAGAAAAAGATACGGACTCTTTAGAACTTTTTCGTAAAATGCTTGAAGAGCGCTATCCCGCAGTCTATCAAAATCTTAACTGGGATGTTTATGGTGCTGGAAGCCTGCTTTACAAATGGCCGTCCAGAACCAATGAACAGGGAGCGCCTGTTATATTTTGTTCTCATTTTGATGTTACACCAAAGCGGCAAAGTGAAAGCTCTAAAAGTAAAAATGAGTATATTGAAAGAAGCATGATTTGTGGTCCTGGCGCATTAGGCGGGAAATGCAACGTCATTGCTATGCTAGAAGCAATCAATCAACTAATTCTGGCAGGATTTGCTCCGACAAAACGGGATTTGTATTTTGCATTTGGTCATGACGGTGAAAACGGCGGGCAAAACGGAATGTTCAATATTACAAGAATCCTTTCAAGAAAAGGCATAAAACCTGCATTCGTGTTATATGGCTCCGGTAACGTTTTACCGTTTGCGATATCAAACCGGTTTATTGCCAGTTCATCAATTAACATATCGGAAAATGGCAAATTGAGGCTAAAGCTTGTAGCAAACAAAGCCGATCAAACGACGAATGAAAAAGAGAAATCAAAAAAGAAGAATGAAGTAAACGATGCAGATTCGGTCTTGGCGGAAGCTCTTTCCAGAGTTGAAGCGGCACCAACCAAACACAGAATAACAGATACGGTTAGATTTTATTACAAAACCATGGCGCCTGCTATGAATTTTTGGGAAAGATTTGCCGTAGGCAATTTACCGTTTACGCGCGGTTTATTTATTAGAATGTTTCGTAATCTGCCTATAAATAATCCAATGATAAAAACGCTAATTGAAATTCAAATGGGTCAAGGTGCGAGAAAAACAAAAGATGGCCGGGCTGAAGCATACCTGAATATCAGCTTATTAAACGGTGATTCGGCGGGGTATATGATCGATTACATAAAAGATATCCTATCAGACCTTAAGGTAGCAGTCCATGAGATGGAACTTTCTGAGGCATCCGCTGTTTCAAGCATTCGCTGTGAAGCCTATAAAATGATTTACCGTGCGATCCAGAAACGCTTTGAAAACATTATAATCGCTCCCGGGGTCAGTAATGAAGCAAACGGAGCGCGTTATTTTGAAAAGATCTGTTCCAGCGTATACCGTTTTTCTCCGGTTCTGATTGAAACGAAGAATATGCCCAATCAAATAACAGAGTGCATCAGAGATAGTTCTCTTGGTGCGGCAGTTGAAACATATATCTCCCTGATTAAAAGTGCCGGAAGCGAAAGCATATAAAAAACCGCGTGCAAAATGAAAAGCACGCGGTTTGAGACTGTCGATAAAGTCGACAGTCTTTCGAGAGGGAATCCAATTCCCCCTCGACCTTCCCCTTGGGGCGGACAAAACCAAAGGTTTTGTCCAGTGTGTCCTCCGGCGGCGCATGTCCGCCTGCGGACTAATCTTACGTTAAGGGTTTTTGACCCTTAACAATCCCCGAAATATACTTTTTCGACAAGCTGAAACCGCGTGCAAAAAGCACGCGGTTTTTTTAGTCAGGGCTTGCTTAATTTAAGTAACTGTCCAGATTATTGAGAGTTTTTTTTTATATTCATCCGTATATGTAACCTGGATTTCATCCATCCAAGATTGAACTAATTTCGCATAAAGACCGTCAGCCATGACAGAAATCACATCATTACGGTTTTTTTCGAGATAAGATTCATTATTTTTTAGCCTTTTAATAATATGGTATCCATATTCCGTTTCAACAATACTGCTTATTCCGCCGACAGAGAGGGAAAAGGCCGCGTCTTCAAATTCGGGTTCCATCGCACCTTGTGGATTTAAAGCTGCACGAGTAAATGTGTACTGATAACCGTTGGCTTCTGTTAATCCCGAATCTTCATTTTCAGATTTCACCAACGTTAAAAAATCTGCCCCTGCTCTTATTTTTTCAAGTATTTTTTCTATATCTTTGTTCTTCTTTTCTACGGCAGTTTCATTTAACGGATTTCCTTCCGCATCCGTCGTTTTCTTTAATATATGAGTAACTGTGACATAGTTCTTATTAAAAAAGTCTGTAATTTCTTTGTCGGTGGGTTCTTCCGTTCCGCCGGAAGAATAGAGTACCTTTGAAAGCTTGTCATAAAGAAATGAATATTCGCTTATTTTATCATACAATGTATCGGTCATGCCGGATTGCTTAAGCGCTTTCTCGTAAGCCGCCGTACCTCCGACAGCGTCAATATTTTCTTTTTTGCTGGTTTTTAACTGTTCCCGGTCTTCTTTGGTTAATTCTACCCCGAGCTCAGATGCTTTTTTAAAAATAGTCTGCATTTGAATAATCTGATTTGCGGCTGCTTCTTTTGCAGTTTTCTCACCGTCATCACCTTCTGCCGGATCGACATTCGATGAATTGACACGTAAAAAATAAGCGTAGTCGCGCGCATCAACGTTGGTGCCGCCTATAACCATAACAACAGGGCTTGTTTTTGCTGCACAGCCAGCAAAAAATGCCAACATGAATGCTATGATAAAAAAGATTGAGACGCTGTGGCGGAACCATTTCAATGTACATCATCCTTTAATGAATTGTAATTCAAGTATATCATCTAACAGCACGAGTATACAAGAGAAGAGGTAGATTTATTCCTTTATCGGTGCCGCTTGGTGATAATCCGCAATAAACCTACGCGCCTCTTTTATGGGTGAAGAATCTGCCTTGAGTCTTAATGAAAGATAGGGATGTTCCCCTGCATTTAATAAGACACGCCCTTTGTAATACTCTTCGGAACATAATAAAGAGATTTTCATAAAATCCGGTTTTTTAAGAACAATGATGAGACACCCGCTTTTTTGGGAAAGCTCTATAATTCCAGCTTCTCCCGCTTCAAAACGTAAAAGCGCAATGTCAAGGAGTGCTATCGTTTCTGCAGGTGGATCGCCAAAACGATCGATCAATTCATCTATTAAATCTTCTCGATCGTCTTCGCATTTGATCATTGCAATCCTGCGGTAAAAATCAATGCGCTGACCCGAATCGTTAATATATTTTTCCGGTATGTTCGCATTAAGTGAAAAGTCAGCCGAGCATTCAACCCTCTCGTGGATTTCGCCGCCCTGTTCGGTAATGACGGCTTCTTCAAGAAGTTTCAGGTACATATCGTAACCGACAGACATCATATGTCCGCTTTGCTCCGGACCAAGTACATTGCCTGCACCTCTAATTTCAAGGTCACGCATGGCTATTTTGAAACCGGAGCCAAATTCCGCGAATTCGCGGATAGCGGAAAGCCTCTTTTGTGCAATTTCTGAAAGCACTTTCCCGCGCCTATAGGTAAAGTAAGCAAAAGCATGTCGTGATGAACGTCCGACACGTCCTCTGATTTGGTGTAGCTGGGAAAGTCCGAATGTATCTGCGTTTTCTATTATTAGAGTATTTACGTTAGAAATATCCAGAACGGTTTCAATGATTGTCGTACAGACAAGGATATCAATGTTACCATCGGACATCCTGCCCATTATTTCGCTTAATTGATGCTGCGGCATTTGACCATGGGCGATTTCGACCACGGAATCCGGAAATTCCCCGCGTAGTTTAGCAGCTGTTCTGGAGATGGATTCAATGTGATTGTGCAGGTAATAAACCTGTCCGCCTCTTGACAGCTCTCTTCGCATTGCATCACATAAAAACGGATGGTCATGTTCCAAAACGTAAGTTTGAACGGGGTAGCGGTCACGCGGTGCTTCCTCAAGCACAGACATATCCCGTATTCCTGACAGGGCCATATTCAAAGTACGCGGTATGGGGGTAGCGGTGAGAGTGAGTACATCTATTTTGTGTGCTATTTCTTTTAAGCGCTCTTTATGTGTGACACCAAAACGCTGTTCTTCGTCGATAATTAACAAACCTAAATCATGAAATTCAACGTCTTTTTGCAGAAGGCGATGGGTCCCGATGCATAAATCGGCACTTCCGTTTTTAAGTCGAAGAAGAGACTTCTTTAATTCTTTTGATGTACTAAAACGGCTAAGCATTTCAATTTTAACCGGATATCCTTCAAACCGATGCAGTGCAGTCAAATAATGCTGACGTGCAAGAACAGTTGTAGGAACTAAAATCGCAGCCTGTTTGCCGCCGAGAGCACACTTCATAACTGCGCGGAAGGCGACTTCCGTTTTGCCAAACCCGACATCACCGCACAAAAGACGATCCATCGGATAAGATTTTTGCATATCCTCTTTAATTTCAGATGCACACCTTAACTGATCATCCGTCTCATCGTATTGAAATGCCTCCTCAAATTCGCGCTGCCAGTTGTCATCTTTTGGGAAAGCGATTCCTTCTAATTTTTGCCGCTCTGCATACAACTGGATCAATTTTTTGGCGAGATCCTTTGCGGCCCCTTTCGCTTTCAGTTTTGCTTTTTGCCACTCGGAACCGCCAAGCTTATTTAATCTGACCGGGGCATCTTCTCCTCCGCCCCCGATATACTTTGAAATCAAATCCAGGGAGGAAGCGGGAAGGTACAAATAATCAGTTCCGGCAAAAGCAAGCTTGATATAGTCTCGTTCATATCCGTCTACCGTCATTCGCTCAATACCGGAAAAACGGCCTATTCCGTGGTGTTCATGAACAATCAGATCGCCAGGCACTAAGTCGGAATAAGAACGGATCCTCTCCTGCGCCGATCTTTTTTTCGGACGTTTTTGCTTTGCTGAGTTTGCTGCGGCAATGGATCCTTCCGCAATTACCGCGAGCTTGATTGCAGGATATTCAAAACCAGCCGACAATTTCTTTGTAGTAATAAGAATCTTCGATTTTTCTGGAATGGGCGGATCGTCAAAATCAAGTGCCGCAGGAATGTTGTCCGACTCCAATATCTCTTTTAGGTGCATAGCAGTACTGCGGCTGCTCGCAAGAACGAAGACAGAAAAATCAGTTGCCTGATAATGTGAAATATCTGAGATTAATGAGTCAAGACTGCCTGAAAATGAAGGTAATTGTTTCGCTGTCAGGTTAACAACGGTTTTTATCGGTTTATCATAAGAACCTGCCGGAAATGCGTCTAAAATCACGGTGGTATGAGCCGTGATTTTTTCAGAAAGCCCGGTGTAATCGAGCCAAAAATCGGAGTGTTTGGAGGAAATCAGGCCATCGGATAGTAAAGAATAGAGATCTTCGTTTACCCGTTTTGTACAGGATTTAGCTGATTGCTTTATCCGGTTGTAATCGTCCAGGATTACAATTGAATCATGAGGAGCGTAATCTATTGCAGATACAAAATCGGGGTAGATCATACACATAAGCCGATCGATAGCCGGAAAAATTCCTTCCGACTGAAGTCGTTCGATATCCTGCTCCAGTGTTTTTACGGCAGCTGGATTTTTTGATGCGGATTTTGAATGAATGATATCCTGTATTGTGGAAATAAGGCCTGTTACTCCGTCTTTTGAGCAGGAAGGGAGTGTTTCAAAAGCAGGAAGAATAAGGGCTTCTTTTAATTCCTCAGTCCGCCTTTGCGAATCGATATCAAAAAAACTCAAAGAGTCGATTTCGTCACCAAAAAATTCAGCGCGGATCGGACCGCTTTCTCCGGGAGAATAGACGTCAAGGATTCCGCCTCGAACTGCAAACTGGCCTGTACCCTCGACGGAAAAGGATCTCCGATATCCTGCATCCAAAAGTTTTGTTACGAGATGATCCAGAGAATATTTTTCAGAGCGCTTTAATAAAAGGGCGGATGAAAGTAACATATCTGGAGGCAAAGTCCGCTCCATTATAGCTTCAGCGGAAGCGAGCAGGATATGATATTTTCCCGTTAAAAACCCATAAAGAGCGGCAAGACGCTTTTGCTCCCATTCCCGGGAGACCGCTTCCACATTGCGAAATACAAAATCTCGTGTTGGGAGTAAAACGGAAATCTCGGTATCCAAAAAAGAATTAATATCGGAGCACAAACGAGCACAGGAGCTTTCATCTGAGCAGATGACGATGGATTTTTTGCCGGAATTTCGAACAAGGGCCGCAATAATATGTGCTTTATGAACAGGCTGCACACCGCTGATTAAAGAATATGGAGCATGCGAAAGATTGATTTTATTTAAAATAGAAGATAATTCCGGAATTTGTAGTATAAAATCGCATAATTTCGGCATCAAACCAGCCTCCTCTCTTTAATAATATGCAGTGCAACAGGATATTCCCCCGTTTCGGATGAAACGGGGGGTTCAATTTTGTACTATTATTTTATATCAACAGTTTCGTTATATCAGCGCGAAAAATGCAACAATTTTTAATACGAGAATATATAACAAGGCATTAATATACTTAAAGTATTAGGTTTTGCCGTTGAATTTATTCATTGCACTGTCAACACCCGATGACACGATTTCGATTATGGATTCCAAAGCGAGTTCGATAGACGGAGAAAGCTGTGAAAGTTCTTGCGATGAGAACTTCCCAAGTACCCAATCCTTTGTATCATAATCCGAATGATTAGGGGAACCGATTCCGATCTTGATGCGCGGAAACTGATTGCTGGAAAGCTGATAAATAATACTTTTAATGCCGTTGTGGCCGCCATCGCTGCCATCCCTTCGAATCCGTAACCGGCCAACGGGTAAAGACATGTCGTCAAAAACAACAATTACTCGTTCAGGGGGTATTTTATAAAACTTTGACGCATCCCGAATTGATTCACCGGACAAATTCATAAATGTCTGCGGTTTTAATAACAAAACAGAAGTACCATTTATTTGTCCAATCGTGTAAAGAGATTTAAACTTTAAAGATTTGAGCGGCAGGTTAAGTTTATCCGAAATAAAGTCCATAGCAAGGAAACCGATATTATGACGGGATGAGCTATATTGGGAACCCGGATTGCCGAGACCTGCAATAATCCACTTCGGTGAACCGGTTGAAAGTGGTTTTTGAAACCTGCTTAAAATTGACATATATTGTACCGTAACCGCCATAAGTAAGTAAAACTGGTGTTTTGCTGCAATTAGCGGTTGCCGCTTTAAGCGGCGAGCGGCACGCCGAAGTACATCCTAAGATCAGGTGAAAAGCGGAGATATGGAAACTTCTTCGTAAGTACGGGCAATGGCCTCCGTAAAGAGAGGTGCAACCGACAAGACCTTTATTTTATCGATGGCTTTTTCAGGTTTAAGGGGAATGGTATCAAGCAAATAAAGTTCCTTAATGTAGCTCTGCTGAATTCTTTCGATTGCAGGGCCGGATAAGACACCATGTGTTGCACAGGCGTAAATCTCTGTTGCGCCGCCTTTTTCAACTAAAGCACGTGCGGCATTTACAAGTGTGCCCGCTGTGTCAATCATGTCGTCAATCATAATTACACGCTTGCCTTTTACGTCGCCGATGATATTCATTACTTCGCTTACATTTGCCTTCTGGCGACGTTTGTCGATAATCGCAAGGGGAACGTCAAGCCTTTCGGTAAATTTTCTTGCCCTTACAACAGAACCCAAATCAGGCGATACAATGCAAACATCGCTGGCACCTACACCGAATTTTTCTATTGTGTGGGGAATCAGAAGAGAAGTTCCGGTCAAATTATCCACAGGGATGTTGAAAAAGCCCTGAATCTGAGCAGCATGAAGATCCATCGTAAGTACACGGTCCGCGCCGCCTGCCACGATCAAATCGGCAACAAGCTTTGCAGAGATCGGATCGCGGGCTTTTGTTTTTCTGTCCTGGCGCGCATATCCGAGGTAAGGAATAACGGCGGTGATTCTGCCTGCGGACGCTCTGCGGAACGCGTCAATCATGATAAGGAGTTCCATCAGGTTGTCGTTTACTGGAGCACAGACTGATTGTACTACAAAAACGTCGGAACCGCGTACAGTCTCGTTAATGGATACAGAAATTTCACCATCCGAGAAGTTCGAAACAAGCGACTCCCCTAGTGTGAGCCCGAGACCCATAGCAATCTGGCTTGCAAGAACAGGATGGGATGTCCCGGTAAAAATTTTAATGTTTTTGCCATGCGAAATCATTGAAAAACCCTCCGTAAATAATTGCAATTGCGGGCTAGTCCCACAGTAGAAAATTGCAAATGATAGCCCGAATATAATTTATTTTCTTTTCTTTTCTTTTATTTTTTAACTCGATGTGCTGACACCCAATTTTCTTTAATGGTTTCACGGCAGCGGCCTATTGCAAGAGCGTCTTCCGGCACGTCCTCTGTAATTGTGGTGCCTGCAGCTGTGTAGGCACCGCGGTGAATCGTAACGGGTGCTACCAAGTTCGTATTGCATCCGATAAAAGCGTTATCTTCGACACGGGTCAGATATTTTTCGTTTCCATCGTAATTGACAGTTACCGTTCCGCAGCCAAAATTGACGTTTTCGCCGACTTCGGCATCACCGATATAAGTCAAATGAGAAATTTTTGTGCCATCGCCGATAACTGATTTTTTGAGTTCCACAAAATCGCCGACTTTAATATGATTGCCGACAATGCAACCCGGGCGAATATAGGCGAACGGGCCTATCTTGGTATCCTCTCCGACGGATGATTCATAGATTTGTGATGCGTTAACCGTAGTTTTTGAACCGATCGTTGAGGATGAAATCAAAGTATTGGGGCCGATTATGGCGTTTTTGCCAATGCTTGTTTCGCCGTATAAAATTGATCCCATTAAAATTTTAGCCGAGGGCGCAACTTTTACAGTCGGAGATACAATGGTATTATCCGGATTCTGGATATAAACGCCGCTTTCTAATAAACTTTGACATACACGGTGTTTCAGCTTTTTTTCAAGTAAAGCGATAGACGGCATATCCATTGCAATCTTAAAATCGTCCCGGTCAATCAAACCATCAAAAGGAACAAATGATAAAGAAGGATAGAAACGAGCGAGTTCTGCTAAGCTGAAATCCGATGAGGCCTCAAACGCCGATCTTAGCGTTTTGTTATCCGCACAAAGGACACGAATATCACCGAGGGTTTCTTCTCCATAAACACCGCTCTCAGAATAAGACAATCCGGATCGAATCAGCATGGATAACCCTTCGTTTGATAAAACAGGCATTGGAGCATCAAAAACGAGCACCGTTCCATCAAAATCCGCGATCTTTTTTGCGGCGTCTTTGAAAGCATCCGTAGTGCTCGTAAATTCAGATAAATAAATAAAATTAACTTTACAAGAAAATTCAGAGAAATCCAAATTACTATAGGAATTTGAATTGTCGCAAACTATAAGAATTTCAGAAATATTCGCGTCTTCCAATGAACGGACCATCCATTTAATTAAGGGGTAGTAAAGAAGGTCAAATTGAAAATACTGCGATTTGCCAACAGTAAAAATTACTGCGTTTGCACTTTCCAAGTGGTACACCTCCTTAAATAAGCCCATGCATAATTCAGTATAACAGAATCGGAAAAAAAATGCACGAAAAAATTTTAGACTTTTTAGCCTAGTATTGCCATATTCATCCTGTTTTATTGAACCTTAAAATCTATTCTTATTCATGCTTTACCGGCAATGTGCAAATTGTTATAATAGAATTAAAATGAAGACAAAAAAACATTTTTTGTTACCAAAGGCCTGAAGGTCTGAAGGAGAGAGTGATATGCCTCCGTCCAATATCAGATTGAAAAAAACAGGTGTAACTGCTCTCAGAAATGAGGCGGTTGACCGTATCATTGAAATGGCCAAGCCGGATGCCGCTATATTATGGCTTTATTTGGAGCGTTTAAACGGAGTGTTTGATTTAACAAGCGCCGGAGTCTTGCTGCAAATGGATCAAAGTAGAATCGAGGATGCTCTTTCTACATTAAAAGATGCAGGAATTATAGACGGACCGATTCATTTTTCGGATAAAGTACCTGATTATACAGCAGAAGAACTTGCTAATAATCGGAAAGATCCGATTTTCAGCGAATTGTGCATGGCGCTTGAATCCGCGCTTGGACGAATCTTGAAAAAATCGGAACTTCTGACGCTGCTGGATATATACAAGCGACTATCTTTGTCATGCGGAACCATTTTAATGTTGATTCAATATCTCGGAAAGACGCCAGAAAAAAGACTCACTATGAAAGAACTTGAACGTGAAGCATGCCGATGGGCGGATGCCGGAATTACGACGGAAGAAAAAGCAGAGGAACACCTGAAAACGCTAATCAAAAAACGTTTAGATATGAACGAAGTAATGAAAATTATGAAGCTTTTTGACCGCCTTCCGTCTCCTTCGGAGGAAAAATATATCAATGCCTGGCTGTCGATGGGATTTACTCCTGATATCATTGAAATTGCTTATGACAAAACGGTTCTCAATACCGGCGGGCTGACGTGGAAATATTTAAACAAAATTCTGGAAATCTGGCATTCTAAAAACATACATACACTTTCTGATATTGAACGTGAAGAGCAAAAAACGAAAAGAAATAATTACAAGAAATACGAGATTCCGGCATCAGCTGAAGCCGACGAAGAGTCCTTAAATCGTGTCAAAAATTACCTAAGGGAAAGAAAGGGCGGTTCGTAAGTTGATTGATCCGAAAATTCAAAAAAGAGTACTTGAACGGTATGCACAAAGAAGGAGGGCGTCAGAAGATGAGCTTTCCCGCAGAACCCGTGAAGTACAGGATAAAATTCCGGAAATTGCGGCGATTGGAAAAGAATTGAGAACGACTGTTTTACAGGTGGCAAGAGCTGCATTTGAGTCTGGGACCGACCCAAAACCGAGAATTGACGCGGTTAAGAACCGTCATGTTGAATTGATTGCCAAACGTAGTGAGCTTTTAGTCCAAAACGGATATCCGGCTGAATATCTTAATCTCGCGCCTTCCTGCAAAAAATGTTCTGATTACGGCTATATAGATTCAAAACCATGCTCCTGTTTTTTAGAAGAGTGCGTAAAGGAACAGGGTAAAGAATTATCAAGCGTGCTCGATATTAAAGGACAGAATTTCGATAATTTTATTGGTCAGTATTATTCCAATAATCCGGGAGACGGGGAGGGCGGTGTTTCTCCTCGGCAAAATATGGAGTCTTTCCTCGATTTCTTTCAGGATTACGCCTGGAACTTTGGGCGGCATTCGATTAATATGCTATTTTACGGCGGCCCGGGACTTGGAAAGACTTTTATGTCAAGCTGCATTGCAAAAGAAGTTGCGTTAAAGGGATTTTCGGTAACATATGACACGGCAATCAATATATTCGGAAATCTGGAAAAGGAAAAATTCGGTGAAAACTACGAAGAACTCCAGATGCAGATAAAAAGGTATATGCTTAGCGATTTGCTTATTATTGATGATCTTGGTACGGAGCTGACGACGTCCTTTGTATGCTCGTCTTTTTATAATTTGCTTAATACACGTCTGATAGAGAGACGTCAAATGATTATAAGCACGAATTTATCACCGAAAGAGATTGCGGCAAGGTATACGCCGCAGATCGCTTCGCGCCTGAGTTTTGAATTTGACCGTTTTCATTTTTTTGGAAAAGATGTGCGGCAGGTGATGAAAGAAAACCGCCGTTTAAGGTATTGAATTTACTAACAGTATGGAAAGTAAATACTAATAAACAAGGACGTTAAGATGTAACTCTTAACGTCCTTGTTTAATTATTTAAATCTGTATGGAAAAAGGTTCTTTGCGTTCATTGCAGTTTTCTTTTTTACAAAATGCGCAGCTTTGATATTGTTTATTGGTCGTAAAAAAAATACCGGATAACGACTTTACGGGGCTCATCAAATATCTTTCCGTCAGGTGAACGCCGGTTTTTTCAGTGACGTCCGTTAACAAACGAAAAAGCAGTTCTTGTCCTTCTTCAAGTGGCCAGAGAGGGTGCGAACCGGGACTGATGCTCGACAAAAGCGTTCCTTTCTGCAAAATAGCAAAAAGACGAATTCGTACATATTTAATACATTGACCCAACACCAAATCTTTTATACATTCGCATACATAGGATTCGAAAACATCTGTTTTCGATTTAGACCAGTGATCAAGTTCTTTACCACAGGTGGCAACAAACGGATATACCATTTCTTGCTCTGCAAGGATTTTTAGCACGTACGGGGACTGAATAAGTTCTCCGTCAATTGAAACCGTATCGCTTTTAAGCTGTTTTACAACCGCCAAACGGAACATTGCTTTGGGCGCGGCAATAATCAGCGCTTCGGATAATATGCGCAAAATAAGATTGCGTTGATCGCAGCTTTTATCAAGATGCATTTTCTTAAGAAGATCGGCTTCTGTTATTTTTAAGGGAATATTGGTTAAAACGTTCTGCTCCATTTTTTCGTTAAAGGACTTTGCCCAGAAAGTCACGTAATCTTGGATTTTGGGGATTTGAGAAAAATTCCGTGGGAGAGTTTTGCTCAACAATCTTGCCTTCATCCATGAAAAGAACTCGGGTACCGACTTCGCGGGCAAAATTCATCTCATGGGTTACGACGACCATGGTCATACCTTCTTTAGCAAGCTCCTTCATAACTTCCAAAACTTCGCCGACCATTTCCGGGTCCAGCGCGGAAGTCGGCTCGTCAAACAGCATAACTTTAGGGTTCATAGCAAGGGAACGGATAATGGCGATTCGCTGTTTTTGCCCGCCGGATAGCTGAAGCGGGTATGCGTTTGCCTTGTCCTCAAGACCTATACGCTTTAAGAGACGGATTGCATTCTCTTTTGCTTCCTCCGGTGTTTGCAAACCGAGTTTAACAGGAGCAAGAGTAATATTATTTAATACGGACAAATGAGGAAATAGGTTAAAGTGCTGGAATACCATCCCCATTTTTTGCCGCAGAACATTAATGTCCGTTTTTTTGTCGGTTATGTTGACATTTTCGAACCAAATCTCTCCGGAAGTAGGGATTTCTAGGAGATTCAAACAGCGTAAGAAGGTACTTTTACCGGAACCGGAGGGACCGATAATGACTACCTTTTCCCCTTGCTTGATTTCTTCATCAATTCCACAAAGCACTTCATGTCTTCCAAAAGCCTTGTGCAAATTTTTAATGTTGATCATTGACTGCCAGCCTCCTTTCCAAACGCTTCTGCAGTGCTGTCAGTCCGACGACAATAATGAGGTAAATAATAGCGATGAAGAACAGTGGTACATATGCGTTAAAAGTACGACTGCGTACTAAAGATGCAGCCATTGTAAGATCAGGTACGGCAATTAGACTGACAATGGCTGTTTCTTTTACAAGTGTAATAAATTCGTTAAAAAGCGCTGGCAAAATATTTTTTACTGCTTGCGGCAGGATAATAAAGCGCATCGTCATGTTTTTGGTTAAACCAAGGGAACGGCCCGCTTCCATTTGGCCGCGGTCAATCGATTGAATACCTGCGCGAATGATTTCGGCCACATAAGCTCCGGAATTAAAGCCGAAAGCAATGATTGCAATCGGAATCTGAAAAGTAGCAGGAGCAAACGCGAAGAAAACGAAATACATAATCAGCAGCTGAACGGCCATTGGTGTGCCGCGTACAAAAGTAAGATAGATGTCACAAATAAAATTCAGTGGCTTTAATCCTTTGTTCTGCACAGAATATACTTTCACTATTGCTATCAGCATTCCTATAAGTACGCCTAAAACTGCGGAAAAAAATGCGATATTAAGGGTTATTAAAAGCCCTTTCATATAAAGAAAAAATCTTCCGGAATAAAAAATGTTTGTATATATATTATTTTGAAGTTCCGCCCAAAATGCCATAAACATCACCATTCTTTCTTTGTGAAAAGTTATCAGTTTATGAGAAAACGCTTTATTCAACGAAGTGCTTTCTCATAAACTGAGGCAGCAGAACAAAACCTTGTTGTCCCACTGCCTCGATCATATTATTTTATTTTGTGTGATTAATAATATATTTCTGAATCGAGCCGTCTTTAATCAGGCGATTAAGAGTGCTGTTAACAGCATCTAAAAGTTCTTTGTTTCCTTTTTTAACAGCGACTGCGTACTTTTCAGAATCACCGACTGCACTTGCAGATACGACAAGGCCTTTGTTTTCCGCTGCAATTGCGTTAGCAGGATCTTTATCGACTACGACTGCGTCAAGACGTTTTGCCTTAAGATCAAGAGCAGCTTCCAAAGCTGTCTTATATTCGCTTACCACAGCACCAGAGCCTTCCAGAACACCTTTCGTATGCTTGCCCGTATCATCCTTCGTGCCATTAATGGCGTCCGTTACCAGATAATCACCCGTTGTACCGAGCTGTACGCCGACTTTCTTTCCCTTTAAGTCTTCCAGTTTGTTAAATTTATCGCTGTCCCTCATAATGATATATTGTGAGGAAGTGACGTACTCAACGGAAAAATCAACGCTTTTGGCTCTCTCCGGTTTAATCGTCATACCGGCTGCAATAAAATCTCCTTTGCCGGATTGAAGCGCATTCAAAAGACCGTCAAAATCCATATTTACGATTTCAAGCTTGACACCAAGATCTTTGGCAATTTCATTTGCAACGTCAACATCGACACCTGCCGGTTTGTTGTCGTCGCCGAGGTATTCAAACGGAGGGAATTGTGCATTGGTCAACATAATAATTTTCCCGTCTGCCTTGATTCGGTCAAGATCGGTTTTTGCGGGTGTCTGAGTTTGGGTTTGATTTTGAGCAGGGGGATTCTGCGCTTTTTTGCCGCCGGAACAAGCCGTAAGTCCGACAACCATGCAGGCCGCGAGCGCGAGAGCGGTCAACTTTGTAATCTTCTTCATTTATAACTCCTCCAAAAATTCATTCGTCCTGCAATAAATCTGTCATTTTAGACGAAAACATTATATAAGAATAAGAAGTTTTTTTCAATCATTTTATGGGGACAAGCCGTTTTACTTAGACAGTTTATTTGAAAAAAGAGAAGAGTTATAGTACGCAATTAAGAGATCAACCATCCGACCGTAACTTTTAATTCCGTCCGCCTGTCCCATCGACTTAAGATAAGTGTTATTGATTTGATCTCCTGCTTCACTGACAGGGCCTTCATACTTTAAAGAAAAATCGTTTATATCGCGTATATCGGAAGAAACATAAGACGACTGTTTTGCCATGATCTGCCGGGCAGTATCCGGTGAGATTTCGTAAACCTGATTCAAAGCGTAAATATAAGAACAAAGATAACCCGAATAAATAAAGTCGGCATCAGCACTGCCTGTGCATGCAAGAAAAGCTGCAAAATTTGCTTCGTCTTCCCGGGCAACTCCAAGCCGGTGTGAAAGCTCATGAGTCATAACAAAAGGAATACTTGAAGTGACATAATCCGTATTTACATTGGATTCGCCTGTGAAAGGGAAATAAATACCGGTTATTCCGAAATAAGACATGATTTTCGAAGATAAAACTGCTTTCGGAAGGGGACAATACGGTGCCTTAAAAATGTTAAATCGGTTCATTAAAGAAATTTCTACATTTCGCGACCGACCTGCCATCTCTGAAAAGCTTCCGAAGCTGCACTTTCCTTCTTTGTCCCTTTTCACGGCGGTAGAATAATGATTTGCATATTCAAGCGAAATCTCCGTAGCTTTTATTAATTTCTGAGAAGATGTTTCTTTCACATCAAGCGTAAGTTTTTTTGAAAGCGGATCTGACAGATAGTTTAATCCCCACAAAACGGTAAATAAAAATAAAATAATGGAAAAGGTTAAAACACAAAGTGAAAAAAAGCGCAGGCAGGTTACAGCTCTGCGACCTTTCATGATCAGTCTTCGGATAAAAATAATCAGGTAAACCAGCCAAAAAAGAAGAAAAGAATAGACAAGAAGCTCGGCAAACGAAAAAGAAAACATAGAGAAAAAAGTAGCAATAAAAGAACTGGATTTTTTTGAAAATTCAGTACATTGGTACATGAAAACTTCTGAATGCAGAGATTCTGAAATAAAAAGGAACATGATGATGAAAACAATCGCCGCGGTAAAAAAACGTATGTATATCGTTTTGAAATCCCGCCGTTTTACTTCCTTTGGTACGGCGTTTGTAATTGTAAATCCGGCAGTGTTATTCATCGGATTTTTCAAGGGAGCATGGGCATCCGAAAACAATTCCGAAACGATCTTTCAGCGCGACAGCACCTGTTTCGTTCAGATAATAATGCAGCCTTTTATCCTCATCAAATTCCAAGGTAACGTAACCCTGTTTGATGCAGTAATTCATAAACTCATTACCTACGTAGAAGGGATTGATTGCGGTTTTATCCATTTGAATCACCCCGTGTTTCGTTAATAAATTCCTGTGCTCGCTGGAGCTTTGATTTTAATCCCGGTACCAGCAAATATCTTTTTTGTAATTGGCTGACAATATTCGTGAATTTTTCGGGGTCTCCCTCTAATAATTCCATTTCTAGTTCATAAAAAGGCTTATTTTTGTTTTTTGAAATAAAAATACCGGCATCAAAGCAAATTTCAAAAGAAAGAGTATCCTCTTTATAGGCATACGCCGTTCGTGTAAAGGCAATTTCGGAAATTGGAGAAAGACCTTTCGCCGTCAATAAATTACACAGCTCCCGAGGGGCGCCGCAATCGGGCAAAAGCGAGAGACCGTGAAGAATATCATGTGCGGGGCACTCATATTCTTCGCGCCTAAACAAACCGTTTTTCTCAAAAGCCGTAAGTTTCAGGCATACGACTCCGACATCGTTCTCCGATCGGCACCGAAGCCCGCCTCTCATCTGAAATAACATTTGATCAGGCGTATCATAATAAATGCTTTTCATTTGGGTCGTGGATGGGGAACTCAGCTGTGATAACAGCGCTGCATCATGAACGATTTCCTTTCCGGCCTCTGGATCGGGCAGGATAAATTTATATTCAAGCTCCAAAAATGTTCCCTCCGGAAAACCTGTTTAACTAAATGACAACACCATGTTGTTTATGATCTGTAAAATGAAATGGATCAGATACGGAAAGAACATTATTCCCGTATCTGTCCGTTTCCGTAAATGACATATTTTATGGTTGTAAGCTCTTTTAAGCCCATTGGACCACGGGCGTGCAGTTTTTGTGTCGAAATGCCGATTTCTGCTCCGAAACCGAATTCGTAACCATCGGTAAAACGGGTGGATGCGTTAACATACACGGCGGCTGAATCCACAAGATCCAAAAATTTTTGCGCGGCAAAATAATCTGACGTTACGATTGCATCTGAATGTTTCGTGTTATATTGATTGATGTGTTCAATGGCCTGGTCGATCGTATCTACAACTTTGACAGACATGATGTAATCGTTATATTCCGCGTAATAGTCGTCCTCCGTCGCGGGAATAATGCCGGGGAGTAACTGGGCAGTCCTTTCACATCCACGAAGCTCAACTTTCTTTTCGTCAAGACGGGCTTTTGCAAGCGGTAAGAACTCTTTGGCTATATCCTTATGAACCAAAAGGCTTTCGGCAGCGTTGCAAACAGAAGGACGGGAACATTTTGCGTTATAAAGAATGTTGACAGCCATTTTAAGATCGGCTGACTTGTCGACATAAATATGGCAGTTTCCGATTCCGGTCTGGATGACTGGGATGGAAGCGGTTTCAACAACTGTGCGAATCAAACCGGCTCCTCCGCGCGGAATCAGTACATCGATATACTGATTTAAGCGCATCATTTCATGGGCCGTTTCTCTTGACACGTCTTCAATCAGCTGTATCATGTCCGGATTTAAAGAAAGGCTCTTCAGCGCGTTTCTCATCGTATTAGCAAGAGCAATATTTGAATGTATCGCTTCTTTTCCGCCTCTGAGTATTACTGCGTTGCCGGCCTTTAAACATAAAACGGCGGCATCGGGCGTTACGTTCGGACGTGCCTCATAGATGATGCCGATGACTCCGAGCGGTACCCTCTTGGCTCCGATCCGCAAACCGTTTGGACGGGTTTTCATTGAAGTAATTTCTCCGAGAGGATCGTCAAGCTGGATGACCTTGCGAACACCTTCTGCAATGCCTAAAATACGTTCGCGAGTCAGCCTAAGCCGGTCTTGCATAGAGGTTGACATTCCGTTCTCTTTTGCGTTAACTAAATCTTTCTCATTTTGTTCCAATATATATGCGGAATTTTCCGTAATTGCCGCGGCGATTTGTTCCAGTGCTTTATTGCGTAGTCCGATATCCAAAGCAGCAATGTCCATTGATGCTTTTTTTGCGCGTTTACCAATATCGATAAGCTGAGACATGGTTCATCATTTCCTTTCGTGTTCTCTCGTCACATAACGGATCCGAAGAATTGTGCGTCATGTGAATGTGTGGCGGTTGCTTAAAGGGGAGCAACACACAGGGGTTTTTATTCTGCTATCTATTTTTAATCCATTTTTGACGAAGGGGCTGGCAGAAATAATGTGCCGACAGGCTCATTCTTAAAAATACCGTAGAGAAGTTCTGGATTCGAACCGTTTGTTATAATCATCGGAATGCCGGCCTCGGATGCTTTTTCTGCTGCATTGAGTTTTGTAATCATACCGCCACTTCCACGCTCGGTTCCGGCTCCGGACGCAGCCTGACGAATGCGGTCTGTTAATTCATAAACGACAGGAATCAGATGCGCATCCGGATTTTCGCGTGGGTCTTCGTCAAAAAGCCCGTCGATATCAGATAGGATGATTAAAAGGTCCGCCGAACATATTTTTGCTACGATAACGGAAAGAGTATCGTTTTCGCCAAAAGTCAGTTCCATGATTTCGTCGACGGATACCGTATCGTTTTCATTCACAATCGGGATCGTGCCGAGTTCTAAAAGACTTTCAAAAGTGTTGATTACATTTTGCCGCCGTTCAGGAACGTCAACGTCGTCCTTTGTCAAAAGGACCTGCGCGACCGTATGTCCGTATTCTTCAAAAAAATTATCGTATATATGCATTAACTCGCACTGTCCGACAGCTGCCGCGGCCTGCTTTAACCGCATTTCTTTCGGACGTTCGGGCAATTTTAATTTTGCCACTCCGGCGGCAATCGCGCCTGAAGTAACTATAATCACTTCGCGGCCTTCGTTTTTAATATCAGCCAGAACTCTAGACAGCGCCCCGATTTGTCTAAGATTCAGCCGCCCGCTATCATGGGTAAGGGTAGATGTGCCAATCTTAACGACAATTCGACGAGCGCTTCTTACGTCTCCCAATTAACTCACTCTCCAAAGTTTTTTATCATTTTATCACTTTTGATTGATTCGTACAATACCGCGCATAATTGCTTAAATTACTTTAACTAAAAGGCGTTTTATGTTATTATATAAATAATTATGGATGTTTTTCTGAGAGGTGTTTTTTTTGAAAAACCGCATTGTTGTGACAATTGCCGGAGAATCGTATACGATCCTCTCCGAAGAGAGTGAAGAGTATGTAAAAAAAGCGGCCGAACTTGTCGATTCAAAAATTGCGGAAGTCTCTTCAAATATACCGGTTTCTCAACTTAATGCCGCTGTCCTGGCCGCCTTAAGCATTGCGGATGATTCCTTAAAAGCTGCAATATCTGCCGATAATATGCGCACGCAAATGAAAAGTTATCTCGACGATGCTTCCCGCTTGCGTACGGAACTGAATGAAGCCAGACGTGAACTTGCCAGACTAAAAAACGGCAAGCGCTGATTTTAATACGCGATCTCTTTCGGATATCTCTTGATGGAGGATAATATGGAACTTTTATCACCCGCCGGTTCTTTTGCTGCGGTTCGAGCGGCAGTATTAAACGGAGCCGATGCGGTCTATTTCGGATTTGGTGATTATAATGCACGCCGCAACGCAAAAAACCTAACAGAGGACGAGGCAAAGCAAGCAATCTCTTTTTGCCGTACCCGGGGTGTGAAGACGTATATCACCCTCAATACTCTGATGACGGATAGAGAACTGATAAAAGCGGAAAAATACGTAAAGCTGATGAACGAAGAAGGGGCAGACGCTGTTATTGTCCAAGACCTTGGACTTGCCCGTTTAATTAAAATGGTAGCACCGGATCTTCCGATGCATGCTTCAACACAAACCTCTGTGCATAGCCTCGATGGTGTAATAGCGGCGGAGAAACTTGGTTTTTCACGTGTCGTACTTGCGAGGGAACTTCCGCTTACTGAAATTGAAATGATTTCTAAAAATGCGTCGATCGAAACCGAGGTTTTTATCCATGGCGCTTTGTGTATGTGTTACTCCGGGCAATGCTATATGAGTTCCGTAATCGGGCAGCGCAGCGGAAACCGCGGTCTTTGCGCGCAGCCGTGCCGCCTGCAGTATTCTTTTTTTGGAGAAGCGCCGGACTATCATTTGAGTTTAAAGGATTTAAGTCTTGCGGGGCATTTACAGGAATTAAAAGATGCCGGAGTTTCCTGTTTGAAGATTGAAGGACGGATGAAACGGGAAGAATATACAGCAATCTGCACTTCAATTTATGCAAAAGCGCTGAAAGAAGAACGCGAACCGAACAGAATGGAAATTGGTCAGCTTGTAACCGCTTTTTCCCGGGATGGTTTTACGGATGGATATCTGACCAATAAAAAAGGCAACTGGATGTTTGGCGTAAAAAGCGAGGCTCCTCCCAAAGAGGAAAAGGTGCTTTATCATGAAGCGAAAAATTCGTACGCCCCCGATAAAGAGATCTCAAGGGTGGTCTTGAATTTTTCTTTTGTAGCACGCAAAGGGAAAAAGGTTCTTTTGGCCTGTGAAGATGAAAATGGAAACAACCATATTGCCGAAGCGCCGCCTGCGGAAATTGCGGTTAATCGATGGACTACGATTACTGACATTGAAGGCAGCCTGAAAAAAACCGGAGGCACAATATTTACGCCGGGCAATATAAGTGCACATATTGACGACGGACTTGTCGTTCCGCTTTCGGCAATTAACTCGATGAGGCGCGAGTGCACCCAAAATATTTTGGAGAAACGAAACAAGTTTAAGACAAGGAAAAGTACGACTTTTCATCCCGGCTTGCAAAGAATTAACCGAACGGAAGCACCTGAGTTTACTATTTCGGTATTAAAATTTGAGCAGTTATCGATTGATCTTTTGTCCTGCCGACCTAAAATTCTCTACCTTCCGCTGTATGAGGCATTTAGAAACAGGGAGGATATTGAGGTTCTGCAAAGCGGAGGGCAAAACTGCGGCTTGGTTATGCCGAGAGTGATATTTGACTCTGAGTGGCCGGTCATTGAAAAATGGCTGTTAAAAATGAGGTCAATCGGTGTTGTGGATATACTGTGCGGCAATATAGGACAGATTGAAAAGCTGATAAACCTCGGGTTTGTCCCGCATGGGGATTTTGGGCTGAATGTTATGAATTCTCAAAGCTTAAAAGAACTGAAAAAACTCGGACTTGTATCTGCAACGGTGTCGTTTGAACTCAATATTTCTCAGATCCGTGATATATCAAAATGTATTGACGCGGAGATGATTATTTATGGGCGTCTACCGCTTATGGTAACGGAAAATTGTATCCTAAAAAGCCGCACCGGCAATTGCACCTGTGAAAGTTCAAGTCAGCTGATCGACCGCACCGGCAAAGCGTTCCCGATAATAAGGGAATTTAATCATCGGAATGTAATACTAAACTCTCATAAACTGTTTTTAGCCGATAAAGACGATTATAAGCATATCGGGCTAAGTTATGCGCGGTTCTCTTTTACAACTGAAAACCAGCTCGAATGCGCGAAAGTTATAAACAGTTATATGAATCCCGGTCAATATGAGCCGACAATGATGACTAGAGGCCTTTATTACAGGGGAGTCGATTAGGGATTCTAACAGCTCGAAAGAAGTGATGATTTCTTATGTCAATTCAGGTTAAAATAAAACGAATTTCTTCTGATGACGGCAGGCTGCCGGAAAAACCGGAATATGCAACGCCGGGATCTGCGGCCTTTGACTTAAAGGCGTTTCTTAGTGAGCCTTTATCTGTTGCAAAGGGTGAGTTGGTATCCGTTCCCACAGGCATCGCGATCGAATTGCCATCAGCTGAGTATGCTGCGTTTGTTTTTGCGAGAAGCGGACTAGCGACAAAACATGGCATCTGTCTTTCGAATGGGGTCGGCGTCATTGATTCAGACTACAGAGGCGAGATTAAAGTAGGGCTTTGCAATTTGTCCGATAAAACATATACAATTTATCCGGGGGACCGTATTGCGCAGCTTTCAGTTATGCCCGTCATCCATATCGAACCCGTTTTTTGCGACGAGCTTACAAAAAGCGAAAGAGGAGAAGGCGGCTTCGGATCTACCGGACGATAATCAGTTGTTTTACAAAGCGATATTCTAAAATAAAGGAACATCATGAATGATTATACTGGCATCTGCATCTCCCAGAAGACATGAATTATTAAGAAGATTAGGGTTGGATTTTACCGTTATACCGGCAGATATTAATGAAACATCACACTTTTCTAAGCCGTCTGAAATTGTTTGCGATATCTGTTTGAGAAAGGCGCTTTTTGTAGCAGAAAATACAAAAGACGATGATATAATAATCAGCGCCGATACATTGGTTTTTATTGATGGGACATGCCTCGGAAAACCGGAAAACGAAGAAGACGCAAAGCAAAAGCTTAAAATGTTATCCGGCAGACATCATGAAGTTTATACCGGAGTGACCGTGTTAAAAAACAATATCGCGGACACGCGATATATTGTAACAAAAGTACATTTTAAAAACCTAAGTGATAGAGAAATTACAGGATACGTCAAAACCGGAGAGCCGATGGATAAAGCCGGCGCATATGGACTTCAGGGTATGGGGGCACTCTTGATAGAAGGTATTGAAGGGGATTATTTCAATGCAGTCGGCTTGCCGCTTAAGACACTTAATGAAATGCTGAACAAAGTCGGCATCTTTCTTTTTTGACGAAAGGTTGGATTAGTATTGCGAGATTTTTTTCGTTCAAAAACATTTCTTTTTTTACTGGCGGCAGCGGGTTTGTCTTTTGCTGTTTTTTGCTTTACCGCGTTTACAGAGGGTAAAATATCCGCCACATCAAATATTACCGGCATTTTAATTACACCGATTCAAAAGGGGACAACCGGAGTCGCCGGTTTTGTTGACAATATTTATGGGTATCTTTACAGATACGATTCATTGCAGGAAGAAAACAAAAAGTTAAAAGAAGAACTTCAGGATACAAAGAACAAATTGCAGAGTGCGCAGGAGGCGGCTGAAGAAAATACACACCTTCGGGAACTTCTGGGATTAAAACAGAAAAACAAAAGTTTCGATCTTGAAATGGCAGAGATCATAGCGTCCAGCACAGGGAACTGGAACACTGCACTTACAATTGACAAAGGCTCTTTGTCAGGAATTAAAGTAAACGACTGCGTAATAACAGAAGATGGTATGGTCGGTTACATATCCGAGGTCGGCACAACATTCTCTGAAGTTGTAACCGTCATAGATCCTACCATGCAAGCGGGCGCCATTGTATCGAGGACAAGAGATGTCGCCGTTGCCCAGGGAAGTTTTGATTTAATGGACCAGGGAATGCTGAAACTGTCTTATATTAAAAAAGACAGTGATATTATGGAGGGCGACACGGTGGAAACATCCGGTCTTGGGGGAGTTTTCCCGAAAGGAATTATTATCGGAACCGTTCAAAAAATTCTCCCCGAACCGCATGGCATTTCTAATTATGCAGTTATCAAACCGGCTGTCAATTTAAATAAAATCAGTAAAGTTTTTATTGTAAAAAGTTTTAAGATTACGGAGTAAAAGATGAGATATACTCGAGAGAATTACATAAAATGGTCGTCTTATAGTATATTGATGATACTGCTATATCTTTTACAGACATCGTATAGCCTCGGATTCTCAATTTTTGGTACAAAACCGGACTTGTTTCCGTTCTTTGTGGCCTCTCTTGCACTTCTTGAAGGCCCTTCTTGTGCCGCCGTTCTCGGCTTTTTTTCAGGATTGTTTTTGGATATGACCATTCCCGGTCTTGATGGTTTCTTTCCATTTTACTATATCGTTTTTGGTATTGTGTCAGGCCTTTTTTCAGGGAAATATTTTCGTAAAAATATACTGGCGGCATTGGTTCTAGGCGCAGCCGCTTCGATCGGGCAAAATTTATTAAAATACTTCTTTTACTACGCACTTTTTTATCAGGTGCCACTTATAACAGGATTACGGATTATGGCAGTAGAGTTGATTGTTTCGGTGTTTTTTTCGCCTCTTGTTTATCTTGGTGTGAAACTGGTTAATAAGCATTTCGCGGAAGAAGAAGATTGACGGAGGAACGAATGAAAGAACCTTCTGTAGTAAAACGACTTTTAGTACTTGGTATATTAGTGCTTGTCATGGCGGGAGTCATGGGAGGCAATTTGGTAGAGCTTCAAATCGTAAACGGCAAGGAATATGCTGAAAAATCGGAGCGGAAAATTCTTAGGTCCTACCCGATAAAAGCATCCCGTGGTGAAATTGTTGACCGGTATGGCCGCCCTTTGGTTACGAATCGAATGGTATTTTCAGTTCAATTCGATTACGTATATTGGGATCAGGATCATCAAAACGAGGTTCTCTTAAAGCTTGCAAAACTACTGACGGTAAATCGCGACACATATTTTGACACTCTTCCCGTTACTCGGAATTCGCCCTACAGTTATACTTTTGAATCGGGGGATAGTCAAGAGAAAAGGAAGCTTTCAGAATTTTTAAGTTCTGATAAAAAGGCTCCAAAAAATCCTGATGCTGCCGGACTCATGTCTTATTTAAAAAACAAATATAAAATCGATTCGGCGCTTTCCGAATCAGATCAGAGAATCATAGCAGGTATCCGGTATGAAATGGAGCAGCGTGATTTTTCAACATATAATCTGTTTACATTTGCTACAGATATCGATATCTCTCTTGTGTCGCAAATCATGGAGAGGCACTTTGAGTTTCCCGGAGTCAATATTGACGAGCAGGAGATCAGGGAGTACCGGACGCAAAGCGCTGCCAATATTTTAGGGCGTGTTGGCCAGATCTATAAAGAGGAATATGTAGAACTTAAGCAAAAAGGTTATCCTATGGATGCGATCATAGGCAAAGACGGAATGGAAAAAGCGCTCGAGGGTTATTTGCGCGGTATTGACGGCATACGATCCGTTGAAACAAATGTCGCGGGAAAAGTAACGAATGAAATCAGCACAAAAGACCCGCAGCCGGGGGAAAATTGCGTGCTTACGATTGATATTGCACTTCAGGAAGTTGCCGAACAGTCGCTTGCAGCCAATATTGCCAGAATCAAGGCAAACGGACAGAAAAGTTCTGAGCTTGGAGCCGCCGACATCAAGGGAGGCGCTGCGGTTGTAATTGACGTAAAAACGGGAGAAGTTCTTGCGCTGGCCAATTATCCGACCTATAATTTGGAGACGTTTAATCAGGAATACAGCAATCTCTTAAAAAATCCGTTAAAACCAATGTTTAATCGTGCAATCTCCGGAATATATCCTCCGGGCTCCACATTTAAGATGGTAACTGCGCTTGCGGGACTTGAAGAAGGGGTTATCAAGCCGGATACTGTTATTGTGGACAGGGGAATGTATACTTACTACTCGCCAAATTACACACCGGCATGCTGGATCTGGAATGAAAAACATCAAACGCACGGACCACAGAATGTTTCTGACGCGATTGAAAATTCATGCAATTACTTTTTCTTCGACGTTGGACGAATACTGACAATTGACAGACTGAACAAATACGCAAAAATGCTTGGACTAGGCATGACGACAGGCATCGAGCTGTCGGGTGAAGCAAAAGGAAACCTTGCGGGGCCGGAGAGCAGAGCCCAAAAGGGAGGAGACCCGTGGCAGCTGGGTGAGACTATTCAGGCCGCAATCGGTCAGTCAGAAGAGCAATTTACTCCGATTCAACTTGCAAATTATCTTGCGACTATTGTAAACGGAGGTACAAGATATAAACCGCATCTTTTAAAAAGTGTAAAAAACTCTGATTACAGCACCACAATTAAGGATGAGAAATCGGAAGTACTTGATAAAATTTCAATGTCTCAGAAAAACTATGAAGCAATCATGAAGGGAATGAGGAGCGTTGCGGAAAATGGTACAGCTGCCAGCGTTTTCAGAAATTACCCTATTGCTGTGGGAGGTAAAACCGGTTCTGCACAGGTGTATAAGGGATCGGCAAACGGCATCTTTGTAGGTTTTGCACCATACGACGACCCGCAGATCGCTGTTTGTATCGTTGGTGAAAACGCAGGCTCGGGTAACCGGATGGCAAATGTTGCGAAAGACATTTTTGACTATTATTTTAAAACATCGGGTGAAACCTCAAAAATTTCTCAAGAAAACGTCCTTTTGCATTGAAAATACTTGTAAATTAGTAACATTTAGTCGTATAATACAATAATATTAGGCAAAACACGTTGGAGGAATTATGGGCAAGGTGATTGTTGTGGCATCCGGCAAAGGTGGAACCGGAAAAACCTCTTTTTGTGCCGGTGTTTCCTCTGTTCTTGCTGCTTGCGGGAATAATGTCCTTGTAGTTGACGCTGATTACGGCAATCGGAATCTGGATATTGTTCTCGGAATGACAAATTGCCTGCTTTTTTCGTTTGCCGATGTTATTCTAGGCAGATGCGACGCTTCTTCCGCGGATGTGGAACACCCCGATAT